>JANMJC010000120.1:0-2684 GCA_031371185.1 Paracoccaceae bacterium
CATCGGCATCGGTGATCGTGACAAGCGGGGTTTCCTGACTGACAAAGGACTGGATGGCATCGGTGCGTTTGACCGGGGGCACCAGATCGACCATGCGGATTTCAACGCGCGCAATCCTGGCCATGTTACAGCCCCGTCACGGATTTGCCCGTCGCCGTGTCGAACAGATGCGCACGGTCAAGGGCAAGGCGAAAGGTCAGAACCTCTCCGGGCTGCACAAGGCGCGGGCCGTAAAGCTTGGCCTGTACTTCCTGACCGGCGAGCCTTGTGTAGATCAGGCTTTCCATGCCCAGAGGTTCGGCCAGATCGACGGTCAACCGAACCTCGGCGCCCGGACCGTCCTGCGACAGCCCGTGACCCACGGGCGAGATGTCGTCCGGGCGGATGCCCATCAGCACCGCCATGCCGTCGTGCACGAACTGCTTCAGAGTGTCGGGAACCGGAACCACGGTTTCATCGGCCAGCCGCACGGTCTGGCCAGAGATGGTGCCGGGCAACAGATTCATCGGGGGGCTGCCGATGAACGTCGCCACAAAGGTGCTGACGGGGTGGTTGAAGACCTCCATCGGGGTTCCGACCTGCTCGATGTGGCCATCCTTCATCACCACGATCCGGTCGGCCAGCGTCATGGCCTCGACCTGATCATGGGTGACATAGACCACGGTGGTTTTCACCCGGTGATGCAGCTTCTTGATCTCGGCCCGCATCTGGCCGCGCAGCTTGGCATCAAGGTTTGACAGGGGTTCGTCAAAAAGGAAGGCATCGGGATTGCGCACGATGGCGCGGCCCATGGCCACGCGCTGGCGCTGACCGCCGGAAAGCTCGGCCGGGGTGCGGTCCAAAAGCGGCACGAGGCCAAGGATATCGGCGGCTTCGGAGACACGCCTTGCGATTTCGTCGGGGGCCTGACCCGCGATCTTCAGCCCGAAGCCCAGATTGTCGCGCACGTTCATATGGGGATAAAGCGCGTAGTTCTGGAACACCATCGAGATGTTGCGCTTGCGCGGCGGCAGGTCGTTCACCACCTGACCGCCGATCCTGACCAGCCCGCCGGAGATATCCTCCAGCCCGGCAATCATCCGCAGCGTCGTGGACTTGCCGCAGCCCGAGGGCCCGACCAGCACCACGAATTCCTGATGCGCGATCGTCAGGTCGATGCCATGGACAACGTCCAGCGCCCCATAGGTCTTGACCACTTTTTCCAGCGTGATTTCCGCCATGTCTTATCCTTTCACGCCGCCGAAGGTCAGTCCGGCAATCAGGTGTTTCTGCACGATGAAGGTCAGGATCAGCGCGGGGATGATGATGATCACCGCCATCGCGCACATTCCCGCCCAGTCGATGGTGAACTGCGCGGTAAAGTCCAAGAGACCGACCGGCAGGGTCTTGCTGTCGGTCGAGCGGGTAAGCTGGCTGGCCAGCGCAAATTCGTTCCACGAGGTCAGGAAGGCAAAGACCCCGGCCGCCGCGATCCCCGACTTGGCCAGGGGAAACTCAATCTTCCAGAAGGCCTGCCAGCGGGTGCAGCCGTCGACCTGGGCCGCCTCGGACAGGGCTTGGGGAATCTGGCGGAAAAAGCCGTCGATCAGCCAGATCGTGAAAGGCACATTCAGCGACACATAGACGTTGATCAGGCCCATCTTGGTGTCGACCAGGCCCAGCCTGCTCCACATCATGAACACCGGCAGCGACAGGGCGATGCCGGGCACCGCGCGAAACAGCATCAGGCCCAGGAAAATGCCGCCCTTGAAGCGGAACCGGTAGCGGGCAAAGGAATAACCCCCCGCGACCCCGATGACCAGCGCGATCACGGTCGAGGTCAGGGCAATGATCAGAGAGTTGGTGAAATAGCTGCCGACCGGGATGCCGACCTGTTCGGCGCCAAAGCCGAAAATCTTGCCGAAATTGTCCAGGGTCAGGCCTTCGGGCACCCAGACCGGGGGCTTGGCCAGAATCTCGCGGTTGGGTCGGAAGGCCGACAGGACAACCCACAGTCCCGGCAGGCACATCACCAGCATCAGAAAGAAGGCCGTCAGCCAAAGGGCGACTTTCTTGGCCTGCTTGGAAGCACGGCTTTCCACGGACACGCTCATTCGGCACCCCCCATATAGCGCCGCGCCGCGACCAGTTTGCGGTAGAAGTACCAGGTGAACAGGACCGAAAGGATGGTCGAGACATAGGCCATCGCATTGGCCTGACCCATCTTCGCCTCGTCATAGCCGACCCGCGCGATCAGGGTCCACAGCAGTTCCGTGCGCCCGGCGGGGCCGCCGTCGGTCATCACCGCGACCAGATCATAGGCGCGCGCCACATCCAGAGAACGGATCGCCATGGCGATATAGGCAAAGGGCATCAGGAAGGGCAAAGTGATGTGGCGAAACACCTGCCAGGGGTTGCAGCCATCCACCTTCGCCGCTTCGAGCGGGTCGCGCGGCATGGCGAAAAGCCCGGCCAGCAACAGGATGGCAAAGACCGAGGTGCTCATCCATACCTCGGCCAGCGTGATCGAGAACATCGCCAGCTTGGCATCGACCAGCCAGGGAATGGCCTGATCGGTCAGGCCCAGGGATTGCAGGGCGTTGTTGACGACACCGATATGGTCGTTGAACAGGAACTTGAACTGAAAGCCGACAAGGATCGGCGAAAACATCATCGGAAACATCATGATGGTGCGCAGGCCGCGC
>JANMJC010000123.1:0-7637 GCA_031371185.1 Paracoccaceae bacterium
CAATATGCCGGGCGCTATACACTTGGTCACATCGACCAGCCGATGCGCAACTGCACCATCACGCTTGACGGGACCACCGTCGTCAAGGAGGGCGTCTTGCAAGGCGACCTCGCACTCTGACCCCCGAGGACCCCCATGAGCGATATTGCCGACTACTATGATCTGTCCCGCATCCGCCCCGAAGTGCAGACCGTGCTGGCCCGTGTCAACGACATGGGCAAGACCTTTGCCGCCCGCGCCGCCCAGATCGACATCGACGCGACCTTTCCCGTTGAAAACTACAAGGACCTGGCCGCCGAGGGTCTGCTTGGCCTGTGCATCCCGCAGGAATTTGGCGGCATGGGGTTTTCGATGTTCGAATACGCCATGGTGGGCGCCGAGATCGCCAAATACTGCGGCGCCACCGCGCTGACCTTCAACATGCACAACGGCACCATGGCCTGGTCGCGGTTCATGTTCGAGATGCCCAACCTGACCGAGGCCGAGCGTGCCGCCTTTGCCCCCTTGCGGGCCCGCCAGTTCAAACGCGCCATCGCCGAAAAGGCGATCTATTCGCAACCCATTTCCGAAGGGGGCCAGAACTGGACGTCGAAACCCAACCAGACCCAATGCCGCAAGGTGGACGGCGGCTGGCGCATCAACGGGTTCAAGAAATTCGCGTCGCTGGCCGGCTATTGCGATTATTACACCATCGTGTGCACCGAGGCCTTCGAAGGCGTCGAGCCGCGCCACGAGGACACCGTGCTGTTCGTGGTGCACAAGGATGCGCCCGGGCTGACGGTGCGCGGTGACTGGGACCCCCTGGGCATGCGCGGCACCAATTCGCGCGATCTGATCCTGAAAGACATCTTCGTGACCGAGGACGACATGCTGATGCCGCCCGGTATCTTTGGCAAAACCCTGCCGAACTGGCCCCACATGATGGCCACGCTGTGCCCGACCTATATGGGTGTGGCGCAGGGGGCGTTTGATTTCACGGTGGAATATCTGCAAGGCCGCACCCCCGGTCAGCCGCCGATCGACCGGCGCATGTATGCCACCAAACGCCTCGCGGTCGGCAAGATGTACGCCCGCCTGTCCAACATGCGCGCCCTGTGGTGGCAGGCGTTTTCCGAGGCCAAGGGCTTTCCCACCAAGGCCGAGGTCATGCGCATCTATGCCGCGCAGTACAATGTGATGGAGGGGGTGCAAGAGATTGCCGCCCTGGCGATCCGCACCTGTGGCGGGCAGTCGATGCTGAAATCCCTGCCGCTGGAGCGGATGTACCGCGATAGCCGCTGCGGCGCGCTGATGCTGCCCTATACCTCTGAAATCATGGAGGATTACCTGTCGATCCTGACCCTTTACGAGATGGACGAGATTGACAGCGCCCCCTGCGACGAAGGGGCGGCGCGCACCTCTTTGTGGCGCGGCGACAGCGGGCCGCTGAAGGGTTTGCGCTAGGTCATGGCGCGGCAGGGCGTTCTTGAAATTGGCCGGATTGCCGCCCCGGTGGCGCAGGTCTGGGCGGTGGCGCGCGATTTCTGCGGGCTGTGGCACCCTGCCATCGCCACGATGCGCGCCGAGCGGGCCCCGGGCGGCGCGCTGATCCGCGCCTTCACCCTTCATGGGGACGACACCCTGTACCGCGAGCAACTGATCTACCGCTCCGACAGCGACACCACGCTGGCCTATCTGGCGCTGGAGGGGATTGCAGGGGTCGACCGCTATGTCGGTCGGATCACGCTGACGCCGTCGGAAGCTGGCACCACGGTATCGTGGAGCGCCGAGATCACCGCCCCCACCCTGAGGGCGGCTCAAGTCGCCGAAGGCACCGCGCCGATCTTCAAGGCGGGCATCGCCGGGTTGGCCGCTGCGGTGGCGCGTGCAGCGCCCACAGAGGTCGCAGAGGTCGCAGAGGTCGCAGCCATCCCGCAAACCGCGCTGGAAAGCCTTGTCCTTCCCGGTACCCCGCGCCTTGCCCTGACTGTCACCCCGGCAAAGCCCGGCCCGCTGGTTCTGTTCCTGCACGGCATTGGCGGTGCGCGTGGCAACTGGAACCGCCAACTGGCCGCCGTTGCGCCTCATGCCCGCGCCGCCGCGCTTGATCTGCGCGGCTATGGCGACAGCACCCTGGGGTTTGCCCAGTCAACGGTCGATGACCATTGCGACGATATCCTGCGGGTCATGCAGGCCTTGGGGGCCGATAAGCTGGTGCTTGCCGGCCTGTCCTATGGCGCCTGGATCGCTACCTCTTTCGCGATGCGCCACCCCGAACGGCTGGCGGGTCTGGTCCTTTCGGGGGGCTGTACCGGCATGTCCGAAGCCGGTCCCGACGAACGCGCGGCGTTCCGCCTGTCGCGCGAAGTGCCGCTGAACGCCGGGCAAACCCCGGCCGATTTCGCCCCGGCCGTGGTCAGGGTTCTGGCCGGGCCGAACGCCAGTGGGGCCACGAAAGCCGAACTTCTGGCCTCGATGTCGGCCATCCCCACCGACACCTACCGCGACGCGCTGTTGTGCTTTACCAACCCGCTGGAGCGGTTCGATTTTGCCCGACTGACCCTGCCTGTCCTGATGATGACCGGCCAGCACGACCGCCTTGCGCCGCCTGCCGAGATTCGCGCCGTGGCGGGCCGCATCACCGATTCCGCCCGCCTGCCAGATGTACAGTTCGAGGAAATCGCCGACGCCGGGCACCTGTGCAATCTGGAACAGCCGCAGGCCTACAACCGCGCGCTTGCCGCCTTCGTGCGAAGGGTCATCGCATGATCATCACTTCGCCGCGCGAGTTGAACAAGCAGGCCAAGGCGCAGCGCATTCTGGACGCCGCGCTTTGGGTGTTTTCCAACCACGGCTATTCAGGTGCGTCGATGGACCTGATCGCCGCCCGCGCCGAGGTGTCCAAGCCGACGCTGTACCAGTATTTCGGCGGCAAGGAGCAGTTGTTTTCGGCCATCATGCAGACCGGCCGCGACCGGATGCTGGATGCCTTTGCGCATCCCTCGGCCCAGGGCATGGTGCGCGATCTTCACATCTTTGCCTGGGACTACGCCGATACGGTGATGAACCCCGATTTCCTGTCGCTCGCCCGCCTGACCATTGCCGAAGCGCAGCGTTTCCCCGAGATCGGGCGCGCCTATCAGTCGTCGGGTCCCGACCGGCTGTTGGGCGGGATCATGGAGTATCTGACGGCGCAGCGCGATGCCGGGCGGTTGCGCTTTGACGACGCCGAACTGGCCGCGCAGGACCTTTGGGCGCTGATCCTGTCGGCCCCGCGCAATCAGGCCCTGCACATTCCCGACCCGCTGCCGACCCGCGCCCAGATTGCCCGCTATCTGAACAACGGGTTGCGGGTGTTTCTGGCCGCCTATTCGACCAACCCCGACGCCGACCGCGCGACCCTGTCGCAGATCCTGAACGAGCCCCCCAAAGCATCGGACAAGCCATGACGCCCGAAGACTATATCGCCGCCCCCGAAAACAAGTTCGCCACCGTGGCGCTGGTCGACACCAACGGCCTTCTGCGCGGGCAGATGGTATCGACCCGCAGCCTGTCGGGCATTCTGCAGGCCGGCATGGGCATGGCTCCGGCGCAACTGGCGCTGGACCCGACCGATCAGATGCTGGAGATGCCCGGCGTCAGCGACGGGACCGGCGATTTCCACGACGATCCGTTGATGGTCGACCCCACAAGCACCCGGCGCATTCCCTGGGCGAAGCCGGGCCATGACCTGCTGATGCTGGCGCAATACACCAGCGAGACGGCAGCGATCTGCCCGCGCTCGATCCTGCAATCGGTGCTGACGCGGGCCCGCGATGCGGGGCTGACCGCGAAATACGGCATGGAACTGGAATACACCCTGTTTGACGAAACCGCCGAGTCCGCGCGGGCCAAGGGCTGGCGCAACCTGAAAACCGCCACGCCGCACGCCAGCCACGATCTGGTGCTGTATCAGGTGGTGCAAAGCGAATGGTACGAAGCCGTCGCCGCCATGTGCGAGCCTTTGCGCATCGACCTTGCCAAGATGCACGAGGAAATCGGCGGCGGGTTCATGGAGGCCTGCATCGCGGCGGGCGAGGGGCTGGAACCGGCGGACCAACTGGTTTTGCTGAAGAATTTCCTGCGCGCGCTGGCGATGCGTCAGGGTCGCTCGGTCACCTTCATGCCGCGTTGGACCGAAAACGCCGACAGCCAGTCGATCCATGTTCATGTCAGTCTGAAGGATGCGTCCGGCAGACCCCTGTTCCACGACCCCGGTCAGCCCCGTGGCATTTCGCAGACCTTCCGGTATTTTCTGGGCGGGTTGCAGCGCCATATGGGCGATCTGGCATTGGTCTGCATGCCCACGGTCAATTCCTATCGCCGCTTTGCTCCGGGCACCTTTGCCCCGCCAGGCCTGACCTGGGGTTTTGAAAACCGTACCACCTGCTTTCGGGTGGTGGGGCATGATGCGGGGTCGCTGCGGGTGGAAAACCGCCTTCCCGGGGCCGACACCAACCCCTATCTGACCATGGCGGCGACGCTTGCCGCAGGCGTGGCCGGCATCCTGGACAAGATCGAACCGCACCCCGAGGTTCTGGGCAACGGCCATGGCCAGACGCCGGAAGGGCTGGATTATCCCCGCTTCATGCCCGAGGCCATCGCACGGTTCCGCACTTCGGACTTCGCCGCCGACTGGCTTGGCCCGCGCTTTGTTCAGGCCTTCGCGGCCACCCGCACTAGCCAGCACGACCAGTTTCGCGCAAAGGTACCGGACGTGGAACTCGAACGCTTTTTTGATCTGGGATAAGCCGATGACCGATCCGGACCTGCGCGCCCATTTTGTCGAAGGCATGGCGCGTGCCGCCACCTTTGTTTCGGTTGTCACCACCGACGGCCCGGGCGGTCAGGCCGGGGTCACGGTGTCGTCGATGACCTCGGTTTCGGCCGATGGGGCCGGACCGTCACTGTTGTTCTGCGTGCATCACCGATCACAGGCGGCGGCGATCATTCTGGCCAACCGCGCCTTTTGCGCCAATTTGCTGCATGAAAATCAGCAGGGCCTGTCAGACCTGTTTTCGGGACGCCACAAGACCGACCCCGCCCTGCGGTTTGATCAAGCGGCATGGACCCCGGGGGCGGCGGGCCAGCCGGTGCTGACCGGCTCGACCGCCAGCTTCGAATGCGAACTGGCCACCGCCGTCCTGTGGGAGACGCATTTCATCATCGTCGGCAAGGTCACCCGCGTGCATCTGTCCGACGATCCCGAGGCGCTGCTGTACGGTCAGCGGGCCTATCGCCGCGCGGTGTCCTTGCCGCCCGGGTGAGTTTGGGCGAATTGTGAAATTGGTTCGGGCGGATCAGGAAAAGCCCTGCTTTTCCCCGCCCGTGGCGACCAACCGTCAACCTGACCGGTTCCGCCGCACCATACAGAGGCCAGCGCCTGACCTGGGGCGGGCGAGAAGCGCCTGCCCGGGGGCAAGTCAGGCGCTGGCCGGGGCCTTTGGGGCCCCGGCGGGATGGCGGATAGGACTTGCGTGACCTCGGCGATGGCCTCGGTCAGGGAAAACGCCCAAGGCGCTATTTCCCGGGTTTCAATCGCATGACGAGCGATGCGCATCCAGTTTCAACACCCGCTTCCGGCCAACGGATCATCCGCCACATTCGCCCCGCAGACCAGTACCGCCACACGCTCTCCCGGTTCGGGCCGGTAACGCCCCGACATCAGGGCAGCCAGCGCCGTGGCCCCCGCCGGTTCGACCAACTGGCGCAAGCCATCCCACAGCGCCCGCTGCGCCGCGACGATGGCCGCCTCTTCGACCAGAACCGAGGTGACGACCCCCTTGGCCAAACCGTAGCAGATCTGCCCGATCTGGGTCGCGCCAAGCGCGTTGGCGGCAATTCCGCCGACGGTGACGCGGGCCTCGGGCCCCTCCGCCAACGCGCGGTTCAGGGTGGGGGCCAATTCCGGTTCCACCGCCACGACGCGCCGCCGACCGCCCAGCCAGCCCAGGGCCCCGGCGATAAGACCGCCGCCCCCCACGGCGATCAGCACTGTGTCGGCCTGCAATCCCTGCGCCTCCCATTCGCGCATCAGGCTGCCTTGGCCCGCCACGGTGGCCGGGGCGTCATAGGCGTGGATCTGCATCGCCCCGGTGCGCGCCGCATGGTCCTGCGCGAGGGCCGCCGCATCGGCATAAAGCCCCGGCACAACCACGCAGTCAGCCCCCTGCGCCCGGATCAACCCGATTTTCGCGGGCCCGGCAAATTCGGGCACATAGATTGTCGCGGGAACTCCCAAACGCGCCGCCGCATAGGCCACCGCCGCGCCGTGATTGCCGCCACTGGCCGCCACGACCCCGGCGGCGGGCACCGGGGCGGACAACAGCGCGTTGAACGCCCCGCGCGCCTTGAAACTGCCGGTGTGCTGCATGTTCTCCAGCTTGACCTCGACCGACCCCAGGCCCGGAATCTTCATCGCAGTTGTCGGCGTGAGCCGCACATGCGGGGCCACCCGCAGGCTTGCCGCCTCGATCTCTGCCCGCCAGTCCATGCGCACCGCCTTTCCCTGTTGCGCAATACCCTATAGGACAAAGGCGTAAAGACCAGCCCGCAGGATGTGATGAAAGACGAACCCCGCCCCCACCCGTTCCGCGATTCCGTGCAGGACATCGCGGCCACGCACCGCCTGCCCGACACGCCGCAAACCCGCGCGCCCGCCTACCGTCTGGCCTTTGCCGACACCGAATTCATGACCCGCGAAGAGCTGCGCCCGGTTCGCCTGCAACTGGAACTGCTGAAGCCGCAGATGATCCTGGACGAGCGCGGCATCCTGTCGACGGTCGTGCTGTTCGGCGGCGCGCGCATTCCCGAAGCGGCCAAGAAGCACACCGCAAGGACCCCCATTCTGGCCGAATTGTCGACCTATTACGAAGAGGCGCGGCGTTTTGCCCGCCTGATCACCGAACGCAGCCTGCAACACTATGGCCGCGACTGGGTGATCTGCACCGGCGGTGGGCCCGGCGTGATGGAGGCGGGCAACCGGGGCGCGGACGAGGCGGGCGGCCAGTCGATCGGGCTGAACATCGTGTTGCCGCATGAACAGGCCCCGAACCCCTTTGTCACGCCCGAGTTTTCCTTCAATTTCCACTACTTCGCGATCCGCAAGATGCATTTCCTGATGCGCGCGCGGGCCCTGTGCATCTTTCCCGGCGGCTTTGGCACCCTGGACGAGATGTTCGAAGCGCTGACCCTGATCCAGACCGGGCGGATGAAACCGATCCCGTTTCTGCTGTTCGGACGGGCCTGGTGGGAAAGGATCATCGACTGGAACCATCTGGCCGAGGCGGGCGTGATCGCCGCCGATGACCTGAAGCTGTTCCAGATCGTGGAAACCGCCGAAGAGGCGATTGCGACGATTGATGGCTGGGAGGGTTAGGGGAAAAGCGGGAGAAGCTGAACCTCCAGTGGAGGTTCGGCCCCGCTTATGTGGGAACGTTTCCGCAATACGGGTTCAGCATACAATGTCCAAGGGCAGCGCCTGACCTGGGGCGGGCGAGAAGCGCCTGACCAGGGGCAGGTCAGGCGCTGCCCGGGGCCTAAGTCGGTTTTCTAGGAAACCGACCTGGGCCCCGCGCGGACGGCGGGGCAGTTGCGCTGTGGCCGACGCTAGGCCGCCT
>JANMJC010000154.1:0-3110 GCA_031371185.1 Paracoccaceae bacterium
GGAGAAATGCGACATGCGGCGTCCTTGCGTCAAAGCGAATCATCAGGGCGACGGCGCGACCTGTTGTGGGGCATTCAGGCGAAGCCCCAAGATACGCCCCGTTCATTCGTCGGGCAAGCCTTGCCCCGCGCCCCCAAGGGACTATTCTTGTCCCCCAAGCGGAGAGAATCGTGGCCCTGAACATCCTGAAACTTTGCGTCGGCGCCGATAGTGTCGAAGACCTTCTGCAATGGCATGACCAGCATCAGGGCCTTTGGGCCAAGGGCACGACCGAACACATCACCCGGATGTGGCCGAAACGCGAGGCCGAGGTGCTGGATGGCGGGTCACTGTACTGGGTGATCAAGGGGATCATTCTGGCGCGCCAGCGCATCCTGGCGCTGGAGCCGCGGCGCGGTTCGGACGGGATCGAGCGTTGCGCGCTGATGCTTGGCGCCGAGGTGATCCGCACCGAACCCGCGCCGCGCCGCCCGTTTCAGGGCTGGCGTTACCTTGTCGCCGAAGAAAGTCCGCGCGATCTGCCGAAGGGGCGGGCCAAGGACGACAAACTGCCCGAAGGTCTGGCCCGCGCGCTGGCGGATATCGGACTGCGCTGATCAGAAGTTGTTGGGATTGCCCGCGACGATGGTGCCAGAACCGCCCTCGGCGTCGTCCTTGACCCAGACCACCGCATCGCCCGTGATCCGCACACCCCAACAATCCGGCGCGGCGCCTTCGTAGGTGAAGCACATCTTGTTGTCCTCGACCGACCATTTCGCCACATAGCCCGCGCCCCTGATCGTGCCGTCTTCGGCATAAAACTCGGCATAGGGACCCGACGACATCATGCTGCCTTGTACCGAGTTGCCGGAAATTGCCGCCGTGATGGCATCGCCGGTGGCGAGGCCTTCGGCAAAAGCGGGTGCGGCAAAAATGCAAGCCGCCAGAAGAGCAAGGGAGCGCATTTGATTTCCTTTCCTGAAAGACGCAGGTTCAAATAGATCGGGCCCGCAGCACGTCAAGCGGTCGCGCGCCGGCGCGCTTGCCATTCCGGGATGCCCGCGCCACAAGTGCCACCATGACCTCGCGCCCCCTCTGGCTGATCCTTGCCCCCGTCGTGTTTCTGGTCCTGTGGTCTGCGGGGTTTGCCGTGGCCAAGATCGCCGTCACCCATGCCGCACCCCTGACCGTTCTGGCCCTGCGCTACTGCCTTGTGCTGGCGATCCTGATCCCGGTCGCCCTGATCCTGCGCCCGCCGATGCCCGCCACCTGGCGCGGCCTGGCCGATATCGCCGTGGTCGGGTTCCTCATTCAGGTGGTCTATTTCGGCCTGTGCTATCTGGCCTTCAAATCCGGCGTCTCGGCCGGCGGCGTCGCGATCATCGTCTGCCTGCAACCCATCCTCGTGGCCCTTGCCGCCCCCTATACGGTGGGCGAGACCCTGGGCGCGCGGGGCTGGCTGGGGTTGATGCTGGGGCTTTTAGGCGCGGCCCTGGTGATTTACGGGCGCTCTGCCATCGCCATCGAAAACGCCACCGGGCTGGGGCTGACCTTTCTGGCGCTTTTGGGCATCACGACGGGAACCTTGTGGGAAAAGCGGTTCGGCGTGGCGCATCATCCGGTGACGTCGAACCTGATCCAGTACGCGGTCGGCGCGGCCTGCACCCTGCCGCTGGCCTTCGGGCTGGAAAAGTTCAGCGTGGCCTGGAACGGCGAGTTCATTGCCGCCATGGCCTATCTGGTGCTGGCCAACTCGCTTCTGGCCATGTCGCTCTTGCTGGCGATGATCCGGGTGGGAGAGGTTTCGCGGGTGTCCGCGCTGTTCTATCTGGTGCCCGCATTGTCGGCGCTGTTCGCCTGGGCGCTGCTGGACGAGGCGATGCCCGCCCAGTCCTGGGTCGGCATGGGCGTGGCGGGTCTGGGTGTGGCGCTGGTCAGCCGCCGGGCAAAGGTTGCAGAGACGGCGGTGTAAGGCCCAGTCTTGCCGCCAGATCGGCCATCACCGCACGCGGTCCGGGGCCCCAGTCCGCCGCAAGGGCCGCATAAAGCGTGGCCTGACTTCGGTGGATCAGCCCGTCGGACAGCACCTTGAGGTGATTGGCCCGCAGGGTTTCGCCCGACGAGGTGATGTCGGCCACCGCCTCGGCAGTCCCCGTGCGCACGGTGCCTTCGGTGGCCCCGGTGCTGTCGACCAACTGGTAATCGGCCACGCCCTGCGCGGTCAGAAACTCGCGCACCAGACGGTGGTATTTGGTGGCGATGCGCAGGCGGTGGCCGTGGGTGGCGCGAAAGGCCGCCGCCGCCGCGTCCAGATCGTCCAGCGTGTCGACGTCGATCCAGACCGCCGGCACCGCGATGATCAGATCGGCGTGGCCAAAGCCCAAAAGCGCCAGTTCGGCCACCTGCCTTTGCCAGTCCGCCAGCTTGTCGCGCACCAGATCCGACCCGGTCACGCCCAGATGAATGCGCCCGGCGGCCAGTTCGCGCGGAATTTCGCCCGCCGACAGCAAGACCAGTTCGACCCCGTCGATCCCGGTCACGTCACCGGCATATTCGCGCGTCGCCCCCGACTGGCGCATGGTCACGCCATGGCCACCGAACCAGTCAAAGGTCTTTTCCATCAGCCGGCCCTTGGACGGCACCCCGATCTTCAGCATCACAGAGCCCCCCGCAGCGCCGCCACCAGATGCGGGCGGATGATGCCCCCCACCGCCGGGATCGACCGCCCCTGCCCCAGCACCGCCGTCAGCGCGTCATAGCGCCCGCCACTGGCCACAGGAGGCATGTCGGCGGGCATGTCGGCGGGCATGTCGGGGGCACCCAGAAAGCTGAACACGAAGCCGTCGTAATATTCCATCGAGGTCCGGCCATGGTTGGCCTCAAACGCCAGCGTGGCGGTGTCGACGCCGCGCGCGCGCAGCGCCGCAAGCCGGGCCGCAAAGCGGTCGACGGCCGGGGCGATGGTGGGCAGAAGCGGGGTGATGCCGCGCAGATGGGCAAGTGCTGCCTCGGCCGGGGCCTCAAGCGACAAAAGATCATACAGCAAGGCGGCTTCGGGGGCGGCAAGGTTGGGCGTCGTCGCGTCCTCGTTCAGGGCCCGGGCGCGGGCCGCAATTTCCTGCGCGTCCTCA
>JANMJC010000159.1:0-8745 GCA_031371185.1 Paracoccaceae bacterium
TGGTCGTGGTCGTGTTCATGGCCGTGGTCGTGGACCGCATGCCCCAGAGCGTCATGGTCGTGGTCATGGACATGCTGATACAGTGCCAGCGCGCCCTGGGTTCCCAAGCCGAACAGAGCGCGGTATTCCGGCGCGTTCGACACCACGCGCGGCGTGCCTTCGCAGCAGATATGGCGGTTCAGGCAGATCACCCGGTCCGACGCCGCCATGACCACATGCAGATCGTGGCTGACCATCAGCACCGCCGCCCCGCTGTCGTGCCGCACCTCTTCGATCAGGCGGTAAAAGCCCGCCTCGCCCGGTTGGTCCAGACCCTGGGTCGGCTCGTCCAGGATCAGGATCTGCGGGCGCACCAGCAGGGCCCGCGCCAGCAGGACGCGCTGAAATTGCCCGCCCGACAGCCCGGCCATCTGGCGCCCCGCCAGTCCCGGCAGGCCTACCCGGTCAAGCGCCGCCGTGGCCTTGGCATCGGGGACGCGGTGCGGCAAGGACAGGAAGCGCCGCACGGTGATCGGCATGGCCCGGTCGATCGCCAGCCGCTGCGGCACATAGCCGATGCGCAGGCCCGGCGCGCGCGTCACCCGCCCCGCCGAGGGTGCGACGATGCCCAGAAGCGCGCGCAGCAGCGTGCTTTTGCCCGATCCGTTCGGCCCCAGCACCGTCACGATCTCGGCCGTCCTGATCGCCATGCTGACCCCGCTCAGCGCCTCGGTTGCCCCAAAGCGCACCGACAGGTTTTCGGCGGACAGCAAGGTCATGCCGCCTGCCCCCGGCACGCCGCACATTGGCCCACCGCTTCGATGTTGCTGCCCTCGACGGTAAAGCCCACCTGATCCGCCGCCGCATTCAGAGCCAGGCGCAAGGCGCTGGCCGGGGCTTCGGCCACGGCATTGCAGCGGTGGCAGATCAGAAAGGCGGGCGCATGGGCTTCGCCGGGGTGCATGCAGGCGGTAAAGGCGTTCAGACGCCGGATGCGGTGGGCAAGGCCCTGTTCCTCAAGGAAGTCCAGCGCGCGATAGGCGACCGGGGGCTGATTGCCGAAGCCTTCGGCCACCAGCCGGTTCAGCACGTCATAGGCCCCCATCGCCCGGTGACTTTCCAGCAGGATCTCCAGCACCCGGCGCCGCACGGGCGTCAGCCGCAGTCCGCGCGCTGTGACCAGGCCCTCGGCGCGCGACAGGGCATCGGACTGGCACCGCCCGTGATCATGCTGGGCAAAGGCCAGGTCGGGCGCGTCGCAGCTTGGGCAAGGGTCGGCGGTCGGGGCAAACGGGGCCATGTTCAGCGGTCCTTTGTTATAGTATCACATTCGCCTTGACGATGTTATAGTATCACATCTATACCGAAGACCTTCACCCGTTGAAAGGTCTTTCCATGCGCCTGCCGTTTCCCCTGTGCCTGCTTTCCGTGTCGGCTGTAGCACTGCCTGCCCTGGCCGAGGTTCCCGTCGTGGTGACCGACATTCCCCCGGTCCATGCGCTGGTGGCGCAGGTCATGGGCGATCTGGGCAGCCCGGTCTTGTTGCTGGAGCGCGGGGCGGACGAGCACGACTTCCAACTGCGGCCCAGCCAGATGCAGGACATCGCGGATGCGGGGCTGATCGTGTGGATCGGGCCCGACCTGACCCCCTGGCTTGACCGCGCCACGCGGGGGGCCACCGCCCCGATGCTGGCCCTTCTGGATGCCCCCGGGACCCTGACCCAACCGTTCCACGAAGCCGACCACACCGAACCGGCCGAGCCGGAAGCGGGTGACGCAGACCATGTCCATGGCACGACAGATCCCCATGTCTGGCTGAACTCCGACAATGCGGCGCTGTGGTTGCACCTGATCGCCGACCGTCTGTCGCAGGTCGATCCCGAAAACGCCGCGACCTACGGCGCCAATGCCAAAGCCGCCGTCACCGCAATGGCCGCCCTCGACGCCGATGTCCGCGGCCTGCTCGCCCCGGTCGCGGAAAGGCCCTTTGTGACCTATCACAATGCCTATGGCTATTTCGCCGCCCATTATGGTCTGGCCTATGTCGGGTCGCTGGCCAATGGCGAAGCGGCCGAGCCCGGCGCGGCCCATCTTGTCGCGTTGCGCGCACTTTTGTCGGAACAGAACGTCGCCTGCGTCTTTCCCGAGGCCCAGCACGACCCCGCCCTTGCCGCGCAACTGATTGATGGCACACCGGCGCGGATGGGCGGCGCTCTCGACCCGGTCGGATCAACGCTTGACCCCGGCCCCGCGGCTTACGACGCGCTGCTGCGCGGCCTTGCGGCGACGCTGGCGGCCTGTCTTCAGGGTTGACCTGCCGCGCAATGCACCGCCACTGTGTCCGCCTCAGGATCGGGGCAGGGCCACAGCATGATTGATACCTTCGGCAGCACCGCGGACGGCCAGACGGTTCACGGCATCACACTTGTGGCCGGCGATCTGCGCGTGCGGATCCTGACCCTGGGGGCGATCCTTCAATCGGTGCGGCTGGCTGGGGTGGACCACGACCTGACCCTGGGTTCCGACCGGATCGAGGATTACCTGGGCGATCTGATGTACCACGGTCCGCTCATCGGCCCGGTCGTGAACCGTTTAAGCGACGCGCAAGCCGTCATTGGCGGGGTGCGGCACCATTTCGATGTCAATTTCAACGGCCGCCACACGCTGCATTCGGGCGAAGGCGGCACCCATCGCCAGATCTGGCAAATCCTGTCGGCCACCGACAGCGCCTGTACTTTGGGCCTGACGCTGGCGAAGGGCGCGGGGGGCTTTCCGGGCGGGCGGCAGGTGACGGCGGTCTTTGCGGCCACCGCTCCGGCCAGCCTGACCATGACGGTCACCGCGACGACCGACGCCGAAACCATCGTGAATTTCGCCAACCATTCCTACTGGAACCTGGACGGGTCCGAAACCTGGTCCGGCCACCGCCTGCAAGTCGCCGCCGACGCCTATCTGCCCAACGACCACGATTTCAAACCCACCGGAGAGATTCGCCGCGTTTCGGGCACCGACATGGATTTCCGCCACCCCCGGACCATCGCGCCTGGCGCGCCGGATCTGGACACCTGCATGTGCCTGGGACGGGACCGCGTCGCGCTGCGCGATGTGCTGTGGCTGACGGGCACCTCGGGGTTGACCATGACGCTTGCCACAACAGAGCCGGGCGTTCAGGTCTATGACCAGCGCGCCCCGGCACGGCCCGGCAGGGCGGTTTACGAGGGTCTGGCGCTGGAATGTCAGGGCTGGCCAGATGCGCCCAACCACCCCGACTTTCCCCCGATCACCCTGAAGACCGGCGAGAGCCTGACCCAGATCACACAGTGGAGATTTTCGCGCTAGCGGGGGGCGGGGGGCGACATTCCGGTCTCGCGCTTGGCCTGGCGGTTCAGGATTCGCACCAGAATGACGATGGTGGCCAGAAGACAGGCCGCCATCACGAAGGTGGCCCGCAGCCCCACGGCTCCGGCCAGAAAGCCGAAGCCGGGCGGGCCGACGAAATAGCCCAGATAGCCCACCATCGTGGCCCGGGCGATGGACCGCGCCCGCGCCTGAGGCCGGCTGAAGACCCCGACCATCGAAAACGCCGTCGGAGAGATCAGCGCCAGGCCGATCCCGGCGATGACAAATCCGACATAGGCGGCGCCGGGACCTGCCGCACTCGCCGCCAGCGCCAGGCCCCCTGCGCCGATCATCGCCGCGACGGTCAGCAGCCGCGTGGGCGTGACGCGGTTGGCAAAGCCCTGCCCGACCAGCCGCGCGACCCCCATGGTCAGCGCCATGACGGCCGGGCCCATCGCGCCATGCAGGGGCGATCCGCCCAAGGTCTGCTCGATGAACAGGGCCGACCAGTTTTCGCTGGCATTCTCGGTCAGAAAGGCGATGAAAACCATCACGCCGCCGATCAGGGGAACCAGCCCCAGCCGCGCGGCAGACCGGTCGCGGGGCCGGGTCAGGCCGCTGATCGCGCCGTTTGGTTCGTAAGACAGCACGGACACCAGCGCCGCCGCCACCGAGATCGCCAGGGTCAGCGGCCCCGGCGTCCATCCCGCCGCGCGCAGGGTGCCCGTGACAACCGCCCCGCCCGCATAGCCAAAGCTGTAGGCGGCATGGGTCAGGTTCATCAGGCTTTGCCCCCGCGCGGCCTCGATCGCCGAGACCCGGGCATTCATCAGCACGTCGGTCAGCCCGGTCGCAAAGCCGCAGGCCAGCATGGCCAGCAGAAAGGCCCAATCCGCGGTGGCTTGCCCCGGAAGGCAAAAGGCCAGCGCCATGGCGACCGTCGCGGCAACCAGCGCCCATCGTCCGGCGATGCGCGCCGCGACCGGGGCCAGTGTCATGGCGAAAAGGGCCGCAAACGGGGTGGTGAACAACAGCAGGCCCAGACGCGCTTCGCTGACCCCCAGCACGGCTTTGATGTCCGGCAGATCGGCCGCGAAGGTGCCCCACATGACCCCCATCACGGCAAAGCTGACCAGGGGGGCCCGGGTGGCCCTGACATTGGATGGAAACGACATGACGCACCTCTTGGCCCGGGCTTACCCCTGCGCCCGGCCCAAGGCTGTTCTTTCCCCGACATCCGCGGCACGACCGGCGCCACGGGCGAGACCTCACGCGTCAAATCGCGCCCCGACCGGCCCTTCCCCGGCCGTTTCCAAGATTCCCGCTTCCCCCCGCGCGGATTCCCCGCTATAGGCCCCCGGTCGCGCCATGCACCCTTGGAGGATGGCGGACTTATTTTGGAGATTACCAATGGCACGCGAGATCATGGATCTTACCGCCGAGGTACGCGCGGGGACAGGCAAGGGGGCCGCCCGCACCGCCCGTCGTATGGGCAACGTACCCGGCATCATCTACGGCGGCGGGGTTGATCCCGTGGCCATCCAGATGAACTACAACGCCCTTTTGAAGCGCCTGCGTCAGGGCCGCTTCCTGTCCTCGCTCTTCAATCTGAAGGTCGAAGGGCATTCGGATGTTCACGTCATCTGCCGCGCGGTTCAACGCGACGTGGTCAAGGACGTGCCGCTGCATGTCGACTTCCTGCGCATCAGCGATGACAGCCGGATCAACCTGTTCATCCACGTCGACTTCGTGAACCATGAAGCGTCGCCGGGGCTGAAGCGGGGCGGCACCTTGACCGTCGTGCGTCACGAGGTCGAGCTGGAAGTTCCGGCAGGCGATATCCCGGGCAGCATCACGGTTGACCTGACCGGCAAGCAGATCGGCGACGTCATCCACATCGAAGACATCCCGCTGCCCGCAGGCGCGCGTCCGACCGTGGCGCGCAACTTCGCCGTCGCCAATATTGCGGCCCCCAGTGGCCTGGCTGCCGCAGAAGAATAACCCGGTCGCTCGAACGGCCGGGCGAAGGGCGGGGGTCAACCCCGCCCTTTTGCTTGGGTCGCCGCAGGATCACGCAGGCCCTGCACAGAAGCCCTGAACTATTCCGACAAAATGCAGGGGATCTTGATGCCCTTTCGCAAATTTCTTGCGCTTTCCCCATATCGCCCGCAACTCTGGCTTGAAACGGAGCGCCCATGAAACTTTTTGCAGGTCTTGGAAATCCCGGCGACAGATATGCCGGCAACCGCCACAACATCGGCTTCATGGCGGTGGAGCGGATCGCGGCGGACCATGGCTTTGGCCCCTGGCGACGGGCCTGTCAGGGTCTGCTGGCCGA
This sequence comes from Paracoccaceae bacterium, assembly GCA_031371185.1. Classification (GTDB taxonomy): domain Bacteria; phylum Pseudomonadota; class Alphaproteobacteria; order Rhodobacterales; family Rhodobacteraceae; genus CAIYZT01. Next base: position 5,657 of record JANMJC010000159.1, read on the forward strand.
GGGGCGTCTGGGCGCGGAAAAGGTTTTCCTGCTGAAACCCGAAACCTTCATGAACCTGTCGGGCCAGTCGGTGCAATCGGCCATGGCCTTTTACAGGATCGCGCCGGCCGATCTGGTGGTCTTCCATGACGAGTTGGACCTTGCTCCGGGCAAGGTGCGCGTCAAGCAGGGTGGCGGCCATGCCGGTCACAATGGCTTGCGGTCGATCTCGGGCGTGATCGGCGAGGCTTATGGCAGGGTCCGACTGGGCATCGGCCACCCCGGCCACAAGGACGCGGTGGCGGACTATGTGCTGCACGACTTCGCCAAGGCAGATCAGGAATGGCTGGACCTGCTGCTGACCGGCCTGTCCGACGGGGCCGAAATGCTGGCAGCGGGGGATGCGGCCGGGTTCCTGAATGCGGTGGCCCGGCGCACCAACCCGCCGCGCCCGCATCACCCGGCCCCGGAAGGACAAAAGCCCCCCCGCCTGCCGCCGGCGGCGAAATCCGAACCACCAAAGCCAACCGAATCCCCGAAAGAGCCCGACAAGACCCCGATGCAGCGCCTGATGGACAAGTTTCGCTGACCACGGTCCCCCGCCAGTCGCCTCCCTCCCCCCTTGTGGGGGAGGGCTGGGGTGGGGGGGCCGCTTTCGGTCAAGGTGCCCGGGTCACACCGGATCGTCCGGCGCCCCGCGCCCGAACAGCCCCGCAAGCGCCTTTGACACGGTTACCGACACCCCGGGACGTACCAGCGCCCGAAAGGGCATCGGGCGCAATTCCTCCATCGCGGCCAGTCCCAGACGGGCGGTCAAGGCGCCGTTGACAAAGCCCTCGCCAAAGCGACGCGACAGCTTGGCCAGCACCCCGCCGCTGGCGAAACTGCCGACCAGATCGTCGGCCAGTGCCACCGCCCCGGCCCCGATCAGCGCCATGGCCACCCGGCGCAACAGCCGCAGGCTGCCAAGCCGCCCCGACCGGCCGCCATAGATTTCCGACAGCCGTCGGATCATCCGCAGATTGGCAAACAGCGCCACGGCCACATCGGCCAAAGCCAAGGGCACAAAGGCCGTCACCGTGGCCACCTGCCGCGCCGCCGCCTCGACCTCGGCCAAAGCGGCGCGGTCCAGGGGCGCCAGAATTTCGACCTCGGCCAGCGCCAGCAGGGCGTCGCCGTCCAGCACCTCGGCCTGACGTTCGGCCAGCCGCGACCGGCCCCAGGCGGTGTCTTCGCGGTCCGAATACAGCCGCACGATCCCGGAAACCGCCGCCCGCGCCGCCTTCAGATCGCCCGCCTGTGCTGCGGCCTGACGCAGGTGATCCAGCCGCCCCTGGCGCGAAAACGCCCGCACCTCTTGGGCCGCCATCACCAGAACCACCAGCAAAGCCAGCCCGGTCAGGACAAGGGCCAGCCAGCCCAGCCAGGTGTTTTGCTGCAAAAGCCCGGTGACAAAATTCCACGCCGCGACCGAAACGACCAGCGAAAACAGCGCGCCGAAGACCCAGGTGGCGAAGCGCCCAAAGGCTGTTCCGCGCCGGGCGGCGAGCGTGGTCATCCCTTTCATGGCCCGGCCTTGCGGCAGGTCGATCAGTTGCGGCAGTTGCGAGGGGTCGGCCTCGAGACCGCCCGCGACCTCGATCACGAAGGGCCGCGCCAGCGGCGGTTCCTTGGCATCCGGGTTCATGGCGCGGTCCTTTCCCAGATCAGCCGCAAGTCCGGCAGCTTTTCGTCATTGCGCGCACCGTCGGTCCGACGGGCTTCCACAAAGCCCTGCCGCGCATAGAAACGGCGCGCCCCGGAATTGGCCTGAAAGGTCCACAACTCCAGCCGGGGCGAGGTGGTCTTGGCCCTGTCCATCAGCCGCGTGCCAAGGCCCTGCCCCCGCGCGACGGGCGCCAGATACAGACCGGTGATCTCGGGGCCAAGGCGCGCCAGAAAGCCCGCCGCAGCCCCGTTCCGGCGCGCCACGGTCACCCCTTGCGTCGCGATCAGATGCGACAGGAACCCCAGATCTTCAGCCGGGCTGTGCAGCTTTGGCATCCACGGCGTTTCGCCAATCCAGCCGCGCAGAATGGCCGCCAGATCGCCGGCATCCCGGGCCGAGGCGGGGGCGAAGGTTACGGTCACAACCGGTCTCCGATCAGAAATTCCGCCGCGCGGTCCAGCCTTATATGCGGGGGGCCGTCGCCGGGTTTGCGGTTCAGGCGGGCGGGGGCGAAGGTCATCAACCCAAAGTCGGCGCCCAGCCAGACCTCGGCGCCCTGACGGGCCGGAGACAGCAGCCGCGCCGGATCACCGGGCAATTCGCCGGCATACATGACCGCCTGCTTGCCGGTCGCCTCGAGACGGCCGCGCACCGCGCCATGCTTGACGCCGTCACGCTCGATGTCCTCTTCGACCGTCGCGCGAAACGAGGCGAGCGCCATGGCGGAAGTGTCGGCCCCGGCGAAATCGGCGCGCGCCCGGGCATCGCTCAGCAGGGCCTCGGTGATCGCGGTCAGGGCGGGGTGCTGGCTGTGGTGCAGATGGTCGGCCTTGGTCGCGGCGAACAGGATCTTTTCCACGCGCCTGCCCCCCAGAATTCCCGACAGCCAGCCATTGCGCCCCGGACGAAAGGCGGCAAGCACATCGGTCATGGTCTGCCGCAACTCTTCAACCGCGCGGGGGCCGTTGTGAATGGCGCCCAGAACATCGACAAGCACGATCTGGCGGTCGATCCGGGCAAAGTGATCGCGGAAGAAGGGCTGCACGACGCGCGACTTGTAGGCCTCAAAGCGGCGGTCCATCTCGCGCCACAAAGACCCCCGCGCGGTGGTGGCGGGCAGTGGCAGGGGCGCGAAGGTCAGCACCGGGGATCCCGCCAGATCGCCCGGCAAAAGGAACCGCCCCGGCGTGCAATCGGCCCGACCCCCCGCCCGCGCCGCGACCATCCATTCGGTATAGGTCCGGGCCAGCGCCTGCGCCCGGGGTTCTTCCAGCCGCAGCGACCCGTCCTCGGCCCGCGCCATCGCGAGATATTCGGCCGCCGTGCGGTCTTTGGCCAGACGGTCCAGCACGCCCTCGCTCCACGCGGCATAGGTCTTGTCCAGCAGGCCAAGGTCCAAAAG
>JANMJC010000164.1:0-4580 GCA_031371185.1 Paracoccaceae bacterium
CGAAGACCTGCGCGAAATCCGCCCGCCACCCCCAGCCCGTGGCGGGGTCCGACAGGGCAGGGTCGGTCACGGTCAGGTCAAACCGGTTGGGAAATCCGATCACGTCGAACCCGCCTTGGGTCAGCACGACACCCGGCGGCAGGTCCTGCGCCAGGATCCCCGCGATCCGGCCCTCGATCATCCGTTCTCCGATCAGCCAAAAAGCCGACCACAGGGCAAAAAGCGCCAGGATAACACCAACGACAAACCGCATCCGCCCACTCCCCAAGCCCGCCGATGCTTGATAAAGCGGATCGGGCAGGAGGGCCAGCGGTGCAGGATGAACTTTGGGTGTTCGGATATGGGTCCCTGATCTGGGATCCGGGTTTTGAGGTTGCCGAACGACAGGTGGCACGGCTGGACGGCTGGCACCGCAGCTTTTGCATGTGGTCGGTGCATTACCGGGGCACCGCCGTGAACCCCGGTCTGGTTCTGGCACTGGATGCCCGGGCGGGCGCTACCTGCAAAGGGGTCGCCCTGCGCGCCGCACCGGAAAAGGCGGCGGCGGTTGTGGCCTATCTGCGCGACCGCGAGTTGATCTCGGATGCCTATCTGGAGCAGCCCGTCCTCATCACTTTGGCCAACGGCTGCGTTGTGCCCGCCGTGACCTATGTCATCAACCGCGACAACCCGCAGTATTGCCGGGACCTGAGCCTGGAACAGCAGGCCCGCGTCATTGCCACGGCCCAGGGCGCGCGCGGCCCGAACCGCGACTACCTGACCGCCACCTACAGCCACTTGATGGAAATGGGCATCGAAGACCCAGATATGGCGTGGTTGGTGGCTCGATTGACCCAAATGTGAGATTGTTTTTCTTGGCAGGGTGCGCAAGCCTGCTATGCTGACCCCGAGCAGAACAGGGCGGGGCGCGCGCTCGGATGGAAAAGACCAAAGCGGTACCGGCAAGCCATTTCAGCCAGCCGATTCAGCAGATTGTGACCATGTTGGTGGTCTGCGCCCTGGTGGGCGCGGGGGCCTGGGTCATTCACGACACGGTTCTGGACATCATTCTGACCAATCCGCTGTTGAACCTGTTCATCTTCTTCGTCTTCGCGCTTGGCGCCGCCTCGTGCTTCTGGCAGGTCTTCATCCTGATGCAGTCGGTGTCGTGGATCGAAGCCTTCGTGCAACGGCGCCCGGGGTCCGAAGCCGCGACGCCGCCACGCCTTCTGGCCCCTCTGGCGCAACTGCTGCGCTCGCGCGGGTCCAAGACGCAGATCAGCAATTCCTCGTCACGCTCGATCCAGGATTCGGTGGCCACCCGCATCGACGAAGCCCGCGACATCACGCGGTACATCATCAACCTGCTGATTTTTCTGGGCCTTCTGGGCACTTTTTACGGCCTTGCCACCACGGTTCCGGCCGTGGTGGAAACCATCCGGTCGCTGACCCCCAAGGTGGGGGAAACCGGGCTGGACGTCTTTGGCAAGCTGATGAACGGTCTGGAAAAGCAGTTGGGCGGCATGGGCACCGCGTTTTCGTCGTCGCTTCTGGGGCTTGCAGGGTCTTTGGTGGTGGGGCTTCTGGAACTGTTCGCAGGCCATGGCCAGAACCGTTTTTACCGCGAGTTGGAGGAATGGCTGTCGTCGATCACCCGTCTTGGCTTTGCCGGGGCAGAGGGCGAGGGCGGCGCGGCCGATCAGGGGGCGCTGAACCAGATCCTTGACAACATGACCGGCCAGATCGAGGTGTTGCAAACGCTGTATACCCAGTCCGAAGCCAATCGCGAAGGGGCCGAGGACCGTATCGGCGATCTGGCGGTGGCGATTGCCGGGCTGGCCAAGCGGCTGGAGGGTGAGGCCGGGCAGGCCGCCGCGCTGAACCGCATCGCCCAAGGACAAGAGCGCCTGATCACCGCGCTGACCGGCACCGACGGCGGCGCGCATTCAGATGCCGAAAGCCGGATGCGCCTGCGGTCAATCGACGTGCAGCTTTTGCGCATTCTGGAAGAGATTTCGGCCGGCCGGCAGGAATCCATGGCCGATCTGCGCGCCGATATCGCCGCCCTGACCCAGGCCATCCGCGTCTTTGCCCGCACGACCCAAGCGCCAAGGGTCTGACATCATGGGACTTTCCCGGCGCCGCGACAATTCCAACATCTGGCCCGGATTTGTGGACGCCGTCACCACGCTGTTGATGGTGCTGACCTTTGTGCTGACCATCTTCACGGTGATGCAATCGGTGCTGCGCGAAACCATCACCTCGCAGGACAGCCAGCTGTCGGAACTGAACGCTCAACTTGCCCAATTGGCCGATGCCCTGGGGTTGGAGCGCGCGAAATCCGAAGACCTGACCGCGCAGGTCGGCAGTCTGACCGCCGATCTGACGGCCGCCACCCAGAAGGGGCAGGAGCAGTCGGCGCTGATCGGCACGCTTTCGGCCAGCCTGGCCGCGCGCGAGCAGGACCTGACCAGCGCGCAGGCCCGCATCTCCAGCTTCGAGGCGCAGGTCGCCAGCCTTCTGGCCGAACGCGATGCGGCACGCGGGCAGGTCACCACGCTGACCGCCTCGGTTGAAGACCTGAAATCGGCGCAGGCCAGGCTGATTACCGAGCAAGAGGCGATGAATCTGGCGCTGGCAAAGGCGCGCGACGAGATCGACGCCGGGGCCGAAGCCGCCCGTCTTGCCGCCGCCCGGCGCGAGGCGCTTGAGGCGCTGATTGCCGATCTGAAGGCCAAGGGCGCGGCAGATGCCAAGACGATCAGCGACACCCAGGCCAAACTGTCCGATCAGGAAGCCGCCCGTCTGGTTGATGCCGCCGCCCTTGCCGCCCTGCGCGAAAAGCTGAAATCGGCAGACGCGGAATTGACGGCGATGACGCTGGCGCTGGAACAAAAGCGCCGCGAGGCCGAAGAGACGCTGACCCTGCTGGCCGCCGCGCAGACCGATGCGGCAAAGGCCGCCGAACAGGCCGCCCGCGCCCTGACCGAGGGCGAACGCCAGAAGGCGCTTTTGGCCGTCGCCCAGCAAACCCTGACGGATGAACAAAAAAACTCTGTCGAGGCAGCGCAGAAGGTGGCGCTTTTGAACCAGCAGATCGCCACCCTGCGCGGGCAGTTGGGGTCTTTGCAGGAACTGCTTGATGCCTCGGCTGCCAAAGATGCCGAGGCCAACGTGCAACTGGACGCGCTTGGCAACCAGTTGAACGCCGCCCTTGCCAAGGTCGCCTCGGAGCAGAAACGCCGGGCGGAACTGGAAGAGGCCGAACGCAAGCGGCTGGAGGCGGAGAACCAGAACCTTGAAAAATTCCGCTCGGAATTCTTTGGCCAGTTGCGCACGGTTCTGGCGGGTCGTCAGGGCGTGCGGGTCGTGGGCGACCGGTTCGTGTTCTCGTCCGAGGTGCTGTTCACGCCCGGTTCTGCCGATCTGGCCGCCGAAGGAACCGCGCAGATTGCCGAGGTTGTGGCGACCTTGAAAGAGGTGATGGCGCAGATCCCGCCGCAGATCGACTGGATCATCCGTGTCGATGGCCATACCGATGCCGTGCCCCTGTCGGGAAGCGGGGCCTTTGCCGACAACTGGGAATTGTCGCAGGCCCGTGCCCTGTCGGTGGTGCGCTATATGGTTGATGTGCTTGGCTTTCCGCCCGAACGACTGGCTGCCACCGGGTTTGGCCAATACCGGCCCGTGGCGGAAGGCGACAGCCCCGAAGCCAACGCCCAGAACCGCAGGATCGAGTTGAAACTGACGGAACGCTAGCCCGGCCGAGCGCCCCCCACCCCCAACTGCTCCCCACGGGGGAGTAGAGGCGTCGGCTTTGCGCCGCAGGACACTTCGCGAAGGTTCTGTCACGGGAAACCTCCCTCCCCCCTTGTGGGGGAGGGTTAGGGGGCGTCGGACGCAGACCCTGCCCGATAAGGCGCATACCTGACGGATTTCCCAGCCAATGAAAAGGCCCCCGCAAAGCGAGGGCCAGATCCACAGTTCTTGCCAGATCACTCCGCCGTCAGAAGCGGGGTCTTGGTGCCGGTCAGACGGGGCTTTCCCGGCTCTTCATATGTCAGTTCCAGCTTGTCATCCTTGACGCCGACATGCACGGTGCCGCCCTTGGTCAGCTTGCCGAACAGCAATTCCTCGGCCAGCGGCTTTTTGATATGTTCCTGAATGACGCGTCCCAAGGGCCGCGCCCCCATCTTTTCATCATAGCCCTTGTCGCCCAGCCAGAAGGCCGCCTCTTCGGTCAGGTCGATGTGCACGTTGCGGTCCATCAACTGCGCCTCAAGTTGCAGCACGAACTTGGTGACCACCTGCATGATGACCGACCGGTCAAGCGAGGCAAACGAGATCACCGCGTCCAGACGGTTGCGGAATTCGGGCGTAAATATCCGCTCGATCGCCGCCTTGTCCTCTCCGCTGCGCTTTTGCGCGCCAAAGCCGATGGCCTCTTTCTGCATGTCGGAAGCGCCGGCATTGGTCGTCATGATCAGGATCACGTTGCGGAAATCCACCGAGCGGCCGTTGTGGTCGGTCAGCTTGCCGTGGTCCATGACCTGCAACAGGATGTTGTAGACATCGGGATGGGCCTTTTCGATCTCGTCCAG
>JANMJC010000179.1:0-3307 GCA_031371185.1 Paracoccaceae bacterium
AACCGGTCGAGGCGGCGATCGGCCGCTTTGGCCCCTATATCAAGCATGGCGCGGTCTTCGCCAATATACCCGATGTCGAAGAGGTCTTTACCATCGGCATGAACCGCGCAGTCGAGGTTCTGGCGCAAAAGGCGGCGCGCGGGCCCGGTCGCGGCGGGGCCGCCCCGGCCGAGCCGTTGAAATCCCTGGGCGAACACCCCGACGGCGGCGAAATTCAGGTGATGCCGGGGCGTTACGGCCCCTACATCAAATGGGGCAAGGTCAACGCCACCTTGCCCAAGGAAATCACCCCCGAGGCGGTGACCCTGGAAGAAGCGCTGGCTCTGGTGGCCGAAAAGGCCGGCAAGTCGGGGGGCAAGAAGAAAGTCGCTCCGCGCAAGGCGGCCCCGGCCAAGGCCGCGACGGGGGCTGCGGCTCCCGGCAGGGCGGCAGCCAGAAAAGCGCCGGCCAAGAAAGCGCCGGCGAAGAAAGCCCCGGCTGCAAAGTCCTTGACCAGGAAAGCCCCGGCCAGGAAACCCGCGCCAAAAGCGGCGGCGGCGGTCCCTGAGTCTGACGACGTGCTGGAATAGAGCGGTTCAAGTCTTGGTTGAAACATCAAGCATCAGAATTCGAACACTTTTGGTTTGAATTCTGATTCCGTCAAGACTTGAACCGCGGTAGCGCAGCGTTGCTGTGGACCCGGCCCCGGGAAAAGCGGGATGATCGCGCATCCTCGGGCCCGGGGCCAAAGCACCCGAAAGACGGCCAAGTCCTTGCAACCGTTCAAATCCGCCCTTGTAGTCCTGACCCTGACCGGCCTGCCGGTTTTCGCGCAAGACGCCCCGACCGCGCGTTTTCCGCCCGGCACCTAGGGTGAACCCTTGTTGTCGCGGGCATGGTTCAGGGCTTCGATGCCCGCGACACCGGCGATCGCTGTTTTTTTTACGCCGAAGGGGCGCGGTGGGCGGCGACGCGCGGGCAAAACTCGAACGAGGCCGCCCTGCAAATGCTGGCCGATGCGCCGGTCAACGCGCCGTTTTCCGTCACCGGCGACATGATCTCTTTTGGCGACATCACCGCCGATGTCGCGGTCTCGAAAGTGGAACCCGGGCAGCCTGACCCCTGGGTTGCCTTTCGGGCTGGGATTCAGGGTATCTGGATTTCGACCGACGATCCGAACAGCGTCCTGCGCATCCACGGGTCCGAGCAAACCTCGGAATACGATGGTCAGGTGCTGGACATCTCGGTCCTGCACTTCGGCAATTCCTGCGGCGACGTCGAGGATATCGGCGCCACCCTTACCGCGCAGGGGATGGGCGGCGACCCGATGGACGCGCAATGCTTCGCCATCGTGACCTTCGGCCCCGACCGGATCGAATTGTCTCTTGTCGGGCGCGGCACCACGATCGGCTATGCGCGCGCGCCCTAAACCCGGCCGCGCGGGTCGATCAGCTTTGCCATCAGGCTGGCGGTGCGGATCATGCCCAAAGCGCGCCCGGCATCGGTGACGACCATTTCGGTGACGCCCTGGGACATCATCTGCATGATGTCGCGCACCGGAGTTTCCGCCGACAGTTCCCGGGCAAAGGCGCTGGCCGTGCCCACTTCCATCACGTCGCGGGCGGTCAGCACACCAAGCGGGTTCATGTGCGCCACGAAATCGGCCACATATTCGCTGACCGGATTGGCGATGATCTCGCGCGCGGTGCCGCACTGAACGATGCGCCCGCCATCCATCAGCGCGATCCGGTTGCCGATCTTGAAGGCCTCGTCCAGATCGTGGCTGACAAAGATGATCGTGCGTTTCAGCTTGGCCTGCAGGTCCAGAAGTTCGTCCTGAAGTTTGGACCGGATCAACGGATCAAGCGCGCTGAACGGCTCGTCCATCAGCAAGATCGGCGCCTGCGTGACAAAGGCCCGCGCCAATCCGACGCGCTGCTGCATGCCGCCCGACAACTCGCCCACCCGACGCTCGGCCCATTGGGACAGGTTCACCAGCGCGAGTTGTTCGTCGACCAGCGGGCGCCGGTCTTCGACCGATGTGCCGCCCAGTTCCAGGCCAAGCCCGACATTTTCGCGCACCGACCGCCAGGGCAACAGGCCGAACTGTTGAAAGACCATGGCAATCCGGCTTAACCGCAGGCGGCGCAGCGTGTCGGGATCGGCCTTGGTGACCGAAATCATCCGGTCGCCGTCATTCACCCGCACCTCGCCGCGCACCACCGGGTTCAGCGCATTGACCCCGCGCAGCAAGGTCGATTTGCCCGACCCCGACAGCCCCATCAGCACCAGGATCTCGCCGTTGGCGACGGTCAGGCTGCAATCATGCACCCCCAGAACCTGGCCGGTCCGGGTCTGAATTTCGGCACGCGACAATCCCTGATCCATCAGTGGCAGGGCGAGGCCCGGCTTGTCGCCAAAAACGATCGAGACGCGGTCAAATTCAACAGCGGTCATTTGCGGGTGATCCTCAGGCTGCGGTCAAGAAGGATGGCCACCACGACGATGATGAACCCCGATTCGAACCCCAACGCGGTGTTGACCGAATTGAGCGCCCGCACCACCGGCACCCCCAGGCCGTTGGCCCCCACCAGCGCCGCGATGACCACCATCGACAACGACAGCATGATGGTCTGGTTCAGCCCGGCCATGATCTGCGGAAAGGCATAGGGCAGTTCGACTTTCCACAGCCGTTGTTTCGGGGTGGCGCCAAAGGCGGTCGCGGCCTCCAGCAGGGCCGTCGGGGTCGACGCCACGCCCAGATGGGTCAACCGGATCGGGGCCGGCAGCACAAAGATCACCGTGGCGATCAGCCCGGGCACCATGCCAAGGCCAAAGAACACGATGGCAGGGATCAGGTAGACAAAGGTCGGCAGGGTCTGCATCAGGTCCAGCACCGGCACCATCGCGGTGTACAGGCGCGGACGGTGCGCCGCCGCGATGCCGATCGGCACGCCCAGCCCCATGCATACCACGCAGGCCGACAGGATCAGCGTCAGGCTTTCGGTCGTCTCTTCCCAATAACCCTGGTTCAGGATGAACAAGAACCCCAGGAACACGCCGAGGCAAACCTTCCAGTTGCGTTGCAGCCCCCAGGTCATCGCCACGAAAAGGCCAATGATGACAAAGGGATTGGGGCTTTGCAGCAGCCACAGGATGCCGTTGATCATCCATTCCATCACCGCCGAGATGCCGTCGAACAACCAGCCCAGATTGTCGTTCATCCAGGTGAAGACCGCCTTGGCCACCTTGCCCACGGGTATCTTGTAGTCCGTCAGCCACTCCATCCCGCCAGCCCCTTCATCTTGATGAAAATATTCCGCGGGGG
>JANMJC010000193.1:0-5273 GCA_031371185.1 Paracoccaceae bacterium
CGCAAGGCACAATGACAAACAGCGGCCCTTTCAGACCGCCGTTTCATTTCAGTCCGTGGCAACGCGGGCAAGCGGGGGCTCGATGCCCCCCGAGCCCGCCCCGCTGTGCGGCTCAGACTGCCTTTTTCAACGCCTCGATCAGATCGGTCTTTTCCCACGAAAATCCGCCATCCGCCTCAGGCGCGCGGCCAAAGTGGCCGTAGGCTGATGTGCGGGCGTAGATGGGCCGGTTCAGGCTCAGATGGGTGCGGATGCCGCGCGGGGTCAGGTCCATGCAGGCTTGCACGGCATGTTCGATCCGCTCGGCTTCAACCTGGCCGGTGCCGTGGTTATCGACATAGATCGACAGCGGCTTGGCCACGCCGATGGCATAGCTGACCTGCAGCGTGCAGCGGTCGGCCAGGCCGGCCGCCACCACGTTCTTGGCCAGATAGCGCGCGGCATAGGCGGCCGAGCGGTCGACCTTGGTCGGATCCTTGCCCGAAAACGCGCCGCCGCCATGCGGGGCCGCCCCGCCGTAGGTGTCCACGATGATCTTGCGCCCGGTCAATCCTGCGTCACCGTCCGGGCCGCCGATCACGAAGGTCCCGGTCGGGTTGACCCACCATTCGGTCCTGTCGGTGATCCAGCCCGCGGGCAGAATTTCGCGGATGTAAGGCTCCACTATGGCGCGGATCGCGGCGGAATCCTGGGCCTCGTCGGAATGCTGGTGGCTCAGCACGATCGAGGTGACCTCGACCGGCTTGCCATCTTCGTAGCGCAGCGAGAGTTGCGATTTGGCGTCCGGGCGCAGCTTGGGTTCCTGGCCCGATTTGCGCACTTCGGCCAGACGGCGCAGGATCGCGTGCGAATACTGGATGGGCGCCGGCATCAGTTCCGGCGTCTCGCGGCAGGCATAGCCGAACATGATGCCCTGATCACCGGCACCGTCCTTGTCGACGCCCTGCGCGATATGGGCGGATTGCCGGTGCAGATAGTTCTGAACCTTCAGCGTGTTCCAGTGAAACTCGTCCTGTTCGTAGCCGATGTCGCGCACGCAGCCGCGCACGATGTCCTCGACCCGCTCCATCATGTCCTTGAGCGCCTTTTTGTCCGACAGCCCGACCTCGCCGCCCACAATCACCCGGCCCGTGGTGGCAAAGGTTTCGCAGGCCACGCGGGCGTTGGGTTCTGTCGTCAGGAAGGCATCCAGAATGGCGTCTGACACCCGGTCGCACAGCTTGTCGGGATGCCCCTCTGAAACCGATTCAGAGGTGAAGGTGTAGTTGTTTCTGCTCATGGGGAACGGGCTCCGGTGAATGAACCTCCCCCCGTCAGGAAGCCGTTGGGGGGGGCGATGGCCTGCCTATGGGGTAAGGGGAGCGGGGCGTCAAGCGGATGGCACCGGGGTGCGCCGGAAAAGCCAGGCGGCGAGTCCCGCCAGCAACACCAGCAGGGGCCCCTCTCCCCATCTGGCATAGGGCGGCTGGGGCAAGGGGCCGGGCAGGGCGGCGTCCAGATGACCCGCGGTGCCGAAGGGCAGGCTGGCCGTCACCCGGCCCCGGGCATCGACCATTTCCGTCACGCCAGTGTTGGCAACCCGCGCCAGCGGCAAGCCCTGTTCGATAGCGCGCAGGCGGGCCTGTGCTGCATGCTGGAACGGGCCGGACCGGGTTCCGAACCAGGCGTCATTGGTGATCTGCACGATCCAGGTCGCCCGTTCCGGCGCGGCGCGCAGATCCTGGGGGAATACCGCCTCGTAGCAGATCAGCGGCAGAACCTTGCCCAAGCCCAAGGAACCAAGGTCCAGCACCGCCGCCCCTTCGCCCGCCGAATAGACCCGGCCAAGCTGGGCGGCAAAGGCCGTTACCCCGAACCGGTCATACATCAGGTCGCCAAAGGGGATGTATTCGCCAAAGGGCACCAGATGGTGCTTGTCGTAACTGGCGATCTGCCGCCCTGCCCCGTCCTGCACGCGCAGGGAATTCCAGCCCCGATCCCCGTCGATGCGCTGCAAGCCCAGCATCACCGGCGCCCCGCGCGCGGCCTGCGCGATCAGCAAGGGCACCTCGGGGCTGTTTTCGATCAGATAGGGCAGCGAGGTTTCGGGCCAGATCACCAGATCGACCTTCGGGCCGACAGAGGTTGCCGCCAGAAGCGCGTCGAAATGCTGGCGGGCAAGGGCCGGGTCCCATTTGGCGGCTTGGGCGGCATTGGGCTGCACCAGCCGAAAGGTCAATCCCGAGGCGGGCGGCAGGGGCTGCGCCAGACGCCACAGCCCAAGCCCCCAGGACAGGGCAAGTACCGTCACGACCGGCACCACCAGCATCCGCCGGGCCGGGACCGCCGCGAGACAGGCAGCCAGTGCCAGTGTCAAAAGGCTTAGCCCGGTGGGCCCGACCAGGGCGGCCAGTTGTGCCACCGGGGTATCGATCCAGACATGGCCGATCAGCGCCCAGGGAAACCCGGTCAGAACATAGCCGCGCGCTAGGTCCGACAGGGTCAGTGCCAGCACCAGCGCGGGCAAGGGTTGCCCCGACAGCCGCCGCGCGACCCAGACCGGAAAGGCCCAGAACAGCCCGCCCCCCGCCGCCATGAAGATCAGCGCGAAGGGCGCCATCCAGCCGTAAACCTCGGGTTCGATCAGAAAGGGCTCGACGATCCAGTTCAGGGCCAGCGCGAAATGGGCCGTTCCGGCCCCAAAGGCCAGAAGGGTGGCGCGCCGGACCGACGGTTCGACGGCGACAAGGTGCAACAGACCGGCCAGCCCGATCAGGGCCAAGGGCCACAGCGACCATGGCACCTGACCCAGGGCCGCCGCCAGCCCGGCCAGTGCTGCAAGCCCGAACCGGACCGCAAGGGACATCAACCCGGCCCGGCCCCGCCAGAGCCTTGCGCCGGGGCGTCGGTTCCGGCGGCTTGTGGCACCGCGGACGCGGCCGAACCCGGCAGGCGTACGCGCACCCGCTTGATCCGGCGCGGATCGGCATCCAGCACCTCGAACTCAACTCCGCTGGCGTCGGTCACCACCTCGCCGCGCACCGGAACCCGGCCGGTGCGCAGAAAGATCAGCCCGCCAAGCGTGTCAATCTCCTTGTCCTCTTCGCCCGCCCGCAACGACCGCCCGACCGCCGCCTCGAAGTCTTCCAGCGGCGCATTTGCCTGCACCACATAGACCCCGGCGCGCTCTTCCTTCCACAGCGCCCCTTCGTCCTCGTCGTGCTCGTCCTCGATCTCGCCGATGATCACCTCGATCAGGTCTTCGATGGTCACCAGACCGTCAACCCCGCCGTATTCGTCGATCACCAGCGCCATATGCACCCGGTCGCGCTGCATCTTTTGCAAGAGCGTCGCGGCCGACATCGACGGCGGCACATAGAGAATCGGGCGCAACAGTTTTTTCAGCGAAAACCGCCCGGTCGCGCCAAAACCATGGGTCAGGGCCAGGTCTTTCAGCAACAACAGGCCCTGCGGATGGTCCAGCGTGCCCTTGAAGACCGGGACTCGGCTGAAGCCGTGGCTGCGGAAGACCTCGACCAGCTCGTCCTTGCCGATGTCGATCGGGGCGGCGACGATTTCCACCTTGGGAATGGCCACATCATCCACGCGCAGGTTGCGCAGATTGCCAAGGCTCAATCCGGCCCCCGGCAGCCCCCCGCGCGAAACCGTCTTGTCCGCGCCCACGTCATCACTGGCCTCGCCCGATTTGAAGCCCTTAAGGATGCGCCCGAAAAATCCCTTGCGCCCGGTCGCATCTTGCCCCTCGGGGCTGCCCTGATCGCTGCCAGAGCCGTCGTTTGTACTGCCCATCTGTCCTTTGTCCGGAAATCGGCCCGATCCGGGCCCTAAAGCGAATATGGGTCACAAAGGCCCAGCCGCGCAAGTATGCGCACTTCGGTGGCCTCCATCACGGCGGCATCCGCATCGCGGACATGGTCATAGCCCAGAAGATGCAGAAAACCATGCACCAGAAGATGGGTGACATGATCGGCAAATGGCTTGCCCGCGCTTTCGGCCTCGCGCAGGCAGGTGTCATAGGAAATCGCGATGTCGCCCAATTCCTTTGGGTCCTCGTCGCGGCCGGGCACCGGCGGTTCCGGCGTGCCGCCTTCGCCCTGCGCCGCGCGTTCTTCGGAGGGCCAGGACAGCACGTTGGTCGGCTGCGGCTTGGCGCGGAAGTCGCCGTTCAGCACGGCGATGCGGGCGTCATCACACCCCAGGACGCACAGGGCAAAGCCCGCCTGGGGCAAACCCAATTCGGCAAACGCCGCCGCCATGGCGCGCGTGGCCAAGGCTTCAAGCCCGGCGGCTTGCCAGCGCGGGTCTTCAAGGACGGTATCGACCACAGGTTCCATGGCCAGCCCCTACCGCGAAGCCCGCCGACGGGCAAGGCGCCCCAGGGCCCCCCCGGCGATCAGCCGCCTTGCGGTTCATTCGCCTCGTAGGCTTCGATGATGCGGGCCACCAGCGGATGGCGCACCACATCCTTCGAGGTGAAGTAGTTGAACGACACGCCCTTGACGCCTTTGAGGAACCGCTCGGCCTCGTGCAGGCCGCTGGTCACGCCGCGCGGCAGGTCGATCTGGGTGCGGTCCCCGGTCACCACCATGCGGCTGCCCTGCCCCAGACGGGTCAGAAACATCTTCATCTGCATGGTCGTGGCATTCTGCGCCTCGTCCAGAATCACGAAGGCATTCGACAGGGTGCGCCCGCGCATGAAGGCCAGCGGTGCGATTTCAACGCGCTTGTCCTCCATCAGCTTCTGCAACTGCTTGACGGGCAGAAAATCGTTCAGCGCGTCGTAGAGCGGCTGCATGTAGGGATCGACCTTGTCCTTCAGATCGCCGGGCAAAAAGCCCAGACGTTCGCCCGCCTCGACCGCCGGGCGCGACAGGATGATCTTTTCGACCGCGCCCGAAATCAGCATGGTCACACCGACCGCCACCGCCAGATAGGTCTTGCCGGTGCCCGCGGGCCCGATGCCAAAGCCCAGTTCGTTCTGGAACAGGTTGGCGACATAGGCCTTTTGCGCCTCGGTCCGCGGCTCGATCGGCTTTTTGCGGGTGCGCAGTTCCCTCCCGGCGCTGGAAAACATCTCGATCTGGTCACCCTCGGGCAGGCGCGCCGCGTCGCTGGCCTTGGGAAGGCGGATGGCGGCGTCAATATCGCCCGCCGCCACGTCGCGCCCGCTTTCCATCCGCGCATACAAAGAGCGCAGCACCGCCGCCGCCTGTTCGCGCGCGGCCTTCTCGCCGATCACCGCCAACCGATTGCCGCGCCGAAGGATATGCACC
>JANMJC010000205.1:0-6407 GCA_031371185.1 Paracoccaceae bacterium
ATCCGCCAGATGACCATCAGATAGACCGGACCATCGGTTAAGATGCACAAGGGGTAGCGGGACAGGTCGATGTACATGTCGCCCGCCATGGCATAGGCCACAACAAGCGTCGGCGACGCCAGATAATTGTCGCGCACGTCAGGAGAGATCCGGCCTTCAAAGTTGCGATTGCCCGACAGGACCGCGGCGGCCACAAGGTCTCCGTCGCCGATCGCCGACGAAATCGCGGGGTCAAGCGGGCCGGAGTTGCCAATGCAGGTGGTGCAGCCATAGCCCACAAGGTTGAAGCCCACCGCATCAAGGTCTTCCTGCAACCCGGCAGCCTCCAGATACTCGGACACGACCTGAGATCCGGGGGCAAGCGAGGTCTTGACCCAAGGCCTGGACCTCAGGCCCAGGGCCCGCGCCTTGCGCGCCACCAGACCCGCCCCGATCATCACATAGGGGTTCGATGTGTTGGTGCACGAGGTGATCGACGCGATCACCACCGAGCCGTCGCGCAGTTTGTAATCATGCCCGGCGACCTGCGCCGATTTGCGCGGGTCAAGGGCGGGTGCCGCGACGGCCCCTTCCGAGGCCATTTCCTTGGCCGCCGCACTGGTATCCAGCCCCCGATACTCGGCCACGGTCCGGTAAAAACCCGCCGCGGCCTCGGTCAACGGCGTGTAATCCTGCGGGCGCCGGGGGCCCGAGATTGCCGGAACGATGGTGCCCATATCCAGATCCAGCGTCGAGGTGTAGATCGGTGCGTAATCGGCCCCGCGCCACATGCCGTTGGCCTTTGCATAGGCCTCGACCAGGGCGATCCGGGCCTCATCCCGCCCGGTGTTGCGCAGGTAGCGGATGGTTTCCCCGTCAATCGGGAAAAAGCCGCAGGTGGCGCCATATTCCGGCGCCATGTTGGCGATGGTCGCGCGGTCGGCCAGGGGCAGACGGTCCAGCCCCTCGCCGTAAAACTCGACGAACTTGTTGACCACGCCGTGTTTGCGCAGCATCTGCACGACCTTCAGCACCAGATCGGTCGCCGTGGTGCCTTCGACCATGTGGCCGGTCAGCCTGAAACCCACAACCTCGGGGATCAGCATCGACACCGGTTGGCCCAGCATCGCGGCCTCGGCCTCGATCCCGCCCACACCCCAGCCCAGAACCGCAAGGCCGTTGACCATGGTGGTGTGGCTGTCGGTGCCGACCAGCGTATCAGGGTATGCAACAAGATCGCCGTTCTGGTCGGCGTCGGTCCACACGGTCTGGGCCAGATATTCCAGGTTGACCTGATGGCAGATGCCGGTGCCCGGCGGCACCACGCGGAAGTTGTTGAACGCCTTCTGACCCCATTTCAGGAACACATACCGCTCCATGTTCCGTTCGTACTCGCGGTCGACATTGGCCTGAAAGGCGCGCGGCGTGCCGAATTCGTCAATCATCACCGAATGGTCGATCACCAGATCAACCGGATTGAGCGGGTTGATCTTCTGGGCATCGCCACCAAGCCCCAGAATGCCATCGCGCATCGCGGCAAGGTCCACCACCGCCGGAACCCCGGTGAAATCCTGCATCAGCACGCGGGCCGGGCGATAGGCGATCTCGCGCGGGTTCTTGCCCGCCATCTTGCCCCAGTCCGAAAACGCCTTGATGTCGTCGATCGTAACCGTCTTGCCGTCTTCAAAGCGCAGCATGTTTTCCAGCACAACCTTGAGGCTGGCGGGCAAGCGCGAGAATTCGCCCAGCCCCGCGGCTTCGGCGGCGGGGATCGAGTAGTAAGACACGCTCTGGCCGCCTGCGGTCAGGGTCTTGCGGGTGCGGGTCGCATCATGTCCGACGGTGACGGTCATCTGGGGGTCTCCTACAGGTGGCTGTGACGGTTTTGCCCGAATATGGGGGGGGTCGCAAGGGAATCGGTGTGCTGCCAAGGTTTATGTATACCAATGTATGCCGAAATTCCAGTGCCTCTGGCGATGAACCAGACGCGTCAAGGTAAAGGCGGCGTGAAAAAGGCTCTGACCCTGATCGCAATTCATTGATTGGCACGGCCGGGGGACCTTCGATAGAAGGATGTCCTGACGAACAGGAATTTGACCCGCATGCGACAGTTTGCCCAAGCCATAGCCGTGATGGCAAACTGCGTCCCCGGCCTTGCCCTGGCCCAGGACAGCCGGATCGTGGTCGAACTGTACACCTCGCAGGGCTGTTCATCCTGTCCGCCCGCCGATGCGTTGTTGGCCAAGATGGCCAGCGACCCGGAGATTCTGGCCCTTGCCCTGCATGTCGACTATTGGGACTATCTGGGCTGGACCGATCAGTTCGCCGATCCCTCCTTTACCCTAAGGCAAAAGGCCTATGCGCAGGTGGCAGGGGACCGGATGATCTACACCCCGCAGGCGGTGATCAACGGGCAGCATCGCGAGGTCGGGTCCGACGCGGCGGCGCTGATGGCGGCGGTAATGCACGAAATGCAGGAACCCGCGCAGGTGTCCATGCAGGTCACGCGCGACGGGGCGCAGGCGCAGGTCGCGGCCAGCGCGCAGGGGCCGATTTCGGGCCCGGTCGAGATTCAGTTGGTCCGCTTTCTGCCCGAAAAGAACGTCGAGATCGGACATGGTGAAAACGCCGGGTTGACGGTGAAATACGTCAACATCGTGACAAGCTGGACGGTGGTGGGCGCTTGGGATGGGGCGGCGCCGCTGCAGATGACCATCCCGCTGGCGGGAAGCGACCGGGCCGCCGTCGTGCTTCAGGCGGCGGGGATGGGCGCTATTCTGTCGGCGGCAGTGGTTCCCTAGCGCGGATCGCGCCGTCGTATTTCCAGCGCCAGCGTCGATGCAGCCAGAACCATTGCGCCGGGAAACGGCGCACCAGCGCCTCCAGGCTGTCGTTCAGGCTTTGCGTCATCTGCGCCGGGTCACCGTGCGGGATCGGCTTTTCCACAAGGATTTCAAAGCCAAGACCGTCGGGCTGGCGAATGGCGTTCACCGGCACCAGCAAGAGGTCGTACTTCAGCGCCATTTCGGCCGCCGAGAGGGCGGTGCGGGCCACCTGCCCGAAAAACGTCAGATCCGAGCCCTTGGGCATGTGCTGGTCGATCATCATTCCAACCATGCCGCCCCTGCGCAGAAACTGCACCAGTTCAGCCAGCCCGCGCCGGCCGCGCGCGAACATCGGCTGCGAGATCGCGCCGATGGTCCGGCGGTAATGGGCGTCGAAATAGGGGTTGCGCATCGGGTTGAACAGCGCCCCGATCGGATGGCCCCGCGCCGCCAGAACTGCGCGGACCACGTCGTAATTGCCAAAATGCCCGGCAATCAGCAGCACGCCCTGCCCGCGCGCCTGGGCGGCCAGAACCTCTTCAAAGCCCGCGCCGTGCACCGGGGTGTCCTTGACCTGGGCGACGAATTCGGCGCCGGAGTAGATCTCGATCAGGGTGCGGCCGACGTTGTCGGGCACCCGGATTTCCAACGCCTTGCGTTCGGCCTGGGGCATGTCGGGCAGCACGCGCGCCAGGTTTTCGCGCACCCGGGCGCGGTAGCCCGCCACCGGGGCCACCAGATGCGCCACGGCCCAGCCCGCCGCCGGAATGCGCAGACGGTAGGGCAGCAGCAACAGCGCGCCGAACAACCCGCGCAAGACCAGATTCTGCACCCAATAGGACAGGTTGAACGGAACGGCCTTTGGCGCGCGCGGCGGTTTTTCAGGCGGTTTTTCAGGCGGTTTTTCAGGTAGTTTTTCGGGCATCAGACGGGGTCCCCGGCCCCGGCTTTCGGGGTTTCCTGCGACCACACATAAAGACCCGCCCCGACGATCACAACAATGCCCGCAAGCGTCAGAGCATCGGGGAAGGCCCCGAAGAAGATCACGCTGTAGCTGGAGGCGAACAGGATACCGGTATAGGAATACGGGGCGATTGCGGCAGCCTCGGCCACGGAAAAGGCCCGGATCAGGGCCAGTTGGGCAGCGGTGCCCAGCATGCCCACGATCACAAAGCGCCACAGATCGCCGGAGGCGATGGGAACCCAGACGAAGGGCAGAAAGGCGCTGGCCACCACGGTGCCGAAGACCGAGGCGTAGAACATCGAGGACCACGGGCTTTCCTTGGGGCCGACAAAGCGGGTCAGAAGCGCGCTTGCGGCGTAAGACAGCGCGCAGATCAGGGGCAGGATCGCGGCCGGTGTGAACACATCGGACCCCGGGCGGATCACGATCAGCGCACCGATCCCCGACACCACGACCTGATCACCCGCGCGCGCGTCAGGCGTTCGTTCAGGAACAGTGCCGCCCCCAGGGTGATCAGCATCGGGCTGATATCGGCAATCGCGGTCGCTTCGGTCAGACCGATGTATGACAGGGACAGAAAGAAAAAGAAGGTCGCGCCAAACTGAAAGGCCGAGCGGAACAGATGCAGGACAGGGTAATTGGTGCGGATGGCGGCGGGCAGGTGGTGCCGCAGGATCACGATGACCGCCAGCATCTGACCAAGGAAGCGCACGAAGACCAGTTGCGGGGCGGGATAGGTGTCGACCAGCGACTTGGCCATGGCATCCATTGTTGCAAAGGCCGCCACCGCCAGCAAAAGCAGCACGATGCCCTTGCGGTTGTTCTGCGGGTGTTCAACTGCCATGCTCATCGTCCCTGTCCGGTCGCCGCGACCCAAGTGCGGTTCAGGTTTTGACGAAGCCGAATGCACCGGAAAAACCCGCCTGAAGGAAGCGAGAGGCGGCGATTTCCGATTCCGTCCAAACCTGATCCGCTTTAGGGGCACAGCCGGGAAAGGGAAAGAGCGGGCGACGTGCCCTGGGGCAGGCAAAGTGAGCCTATTCGTCGTCTTTGGTCAGAACCAGCTCTCCGGCGGTTTCCAGCTCGCGGATGGCGTTGACGACCACGGTCATCGCCTCTTCCGCGTCCTTTTCGCGGACCTTGCCACGCGCCGCCATTTCTTCGCGCAGACCCTGGGCCATGCGCTGCGACATGTTGGACAGGAAATGTTCGACCGAAGCGGCAAGGTCGGGATGGGCGGACCCTGCGGCAAGGGCCGTCACGAAAGCCCCCTGATCGACAAGTCGCACCACCTTGGGCACATCGCGGGCCGAAAGCCGCCTGGGGATGTGGACGAAGGTAAAGATCGCCTTGCGCACCAGATCGGCAAAGGCGCGGTCGGTTTCCTCCAGCCCCTTCAGCACATCCTCGCGGGTTTGCGCGCCCGAGACGTTCAGAATGGCGCCGACCCGTTCGACGGGCCCGGTATCAAAGGCCTTGGGCGGTTGCGCGTCCAGTTGCGCGGCAAGCGAGGTGCCAATGCGCCGCACCGTTTCGGGATCGACATTGCCGGTCATCGACACGGCATAGGCCACCCGGCGCGCCCGTTCGCCGGCGAGTTTGCCCAGAAGTTCGGCGGCTTTGGGCACCGGCAGCTTGGACAGCATCACCGCAGCAACCTCGACGCTTTCGCCTTCAAGCACCGGCATCAGCCGGTCGTGGGGCAGGGCGTTCAGGCGGTCCCAGGGGTCAACCTTGGCCGAGGCCCCGGCCAGTCGCCGCAGACGCGAGGCGGCGGTCTGGCTGATCCGGCCATCCATCATCGCAAGCGCCCCTTCGATGCCACCGGGAAAGGTCAGACCGACCTGTTCCAGTTCCTCGACAAAGTCGCGCACCACGGCGCCGACCGTGGTGCGGTCGATCAGGCGCATCTGGCTCATCTGTTCGGTCAGCGCGGCCTGCATGTGTTCGGGCAGGGCGGCGAGTTTCAGCGGCATGCCTTCGGACAGCAAGAGGCGCACGATGACGGCGGCCTTTTCGCGCGGCATCAACTGGCGCGGGACCGGCGGCGGCGGGGCAGGGTTGGGCACCACGCGCAGGGCCGGATCGATGCGGGCAAGAGGTTGGCTGGCCATGGCGTTTCCAATCTGACGATTCTGTCGTCGTCAGACTGAGGGAGCGATGTTAACGCGCGCCTTACGCGCCGAAGACCCGGGCGAAAATCCTGTCGACATGCCTGGTGTGATAGCCAAGGTCGAACTTCTCTTCGATCTCGGCGGGAGAAAGGGCCGCCGTCACCTCGGCGTCGGCCAGAAGCTCGGTCTTGAAATCGGCACCCTGTTCCCAGACCTTCATCGCGTTGCGCTGGACCAGCCGGTAGGCATCCTCGCGGTTGACACCCGCCTGGGTCAGCGCCAGAAGCACGCGCTGCGACATCACCAGACCTTTGAACTTGTTCATGTTTTTCAGCATGTTCTCGGGGTAGACCACCAGCTTTTCAACCACCCCCGCCAGACGGTGCAGGGCGAAATCCAAGGTAATGGTCGTGTCCGGGCCGATGGCGCGTTCCACCGAGGAATGGCTGATGTCACGCTCATGCCAAAGCGTCACATTTTCCAGCGCCGGCACCACGCACATGCGCACCAGACGCGCCAGACCGG
>JANMJC010000279.1:0-8792 GCA_031371185.1 Paracoccaceae bacterium
GCGACCCGCCGATACGCGGCAGGCAATTCAGCAGGCCCTGGGTATAGGGATGCTTGGCCTGCATCAGGTCGCGCGCCGCCAGTTCTTCAACCACACGGCCCTTGTACATCACCAGAACCCGGTCGCAGAACCGCGCCACCAGCCGCAGATCATGGCTGATGAAGATCAGCCCCATGCCCCGGTCGCGCACCAGATTGTCCAGAATGGTCAGAACCTCGGCCTGCACGGTCACATCAAGCGCAGAGGTCGGCTCGTCCGCGATCAGAAGATCGGGGTTCGGGATCAGCATCATGGCGATCATCACCCGCTGACCCATGCCGCCGGACAATTCATGCGGATAGGCCTCCATCACCCGTTCGGGGTCGCGGATCTGCACCGCCGCCAGCGCCTCGACCGCCTTGATATGGGCCGCTGCGCGGGCCATGCCGTCGCGCTGGCGCAGCCCTTCGGTCAGTTGCGCACCGACCTTCATTACCGGGTTCAGAGAATATTTCGGGTCCTGCATCACCATGGCGATACGCCGTCCGCGCAGGGCGCGCATCTGGGTTTCGGTCGCGCCGATCAGGTCGATGCCGTCAAAGGTCATCTGATCGGCGGCCACATGGCCGGGCGGTCGGATCAGCCGCAGCACCGAACGGCCCGTCATTGTCTTGCCCGACCCGCTTTCGCCGACGATGCCCAACCGCTCGCGGCCCAGATCGAAGGACACGCCGCGCACCGCCTCGACCATGCCGGTTTCGGTGGTGAAGGTCACCTTCAGATTGCGCACCGACAGCAGGGTCATTTGCCGCTGCTCCGGGGGTCAAGCACGTCGCGCAACCCGTCGCCCAGAAGGTTGAACCCCAACGAGACGATGAAGATCGCAAGGCCCGGCATGGTGGCGACCCACCATTGTTCGAACAAAAACTTGCGGCCCGCCGCGATCATCAGCCCCCATTCGGGCGAGGGCGGCTGCACGCCAAGGCCCAGAAACCCAAGGCCGGCGGCGGTCAGGATCACCCCTGCCATGTCCAGCGTCACCCGGATGATGACCGAAGGCAGGCACATCGGCATGACATGACCCCAGATCACCCGCAGGGCCCCCGCGCCCTGCAGTCTGACGGCGGCGATATAGTCGGAATTGCGCACCGTCAGTGTCTCGGCCCGCGCCACGCGCGCATAGGGCGGCCACGAGGTCAGCGCGATGGCCAGAACCGCGTTGACCATGCCGGGGCCCAGGACGGCGACAAGGGCAAGGGCGAGGATCAGTTTGGGGAAGGCCAGAAAGATGTCGGTGATCCGCATCAGGACCGAATCGACCCAGCCCCCGAAATAGCCCGCGACGGTGCCGATGATCAGCCCCGCGACCGGGGCCGTCAGGATCACCAGCAGCACGATGTACAGCGTGATCCGGCTGCCATAGAGGATGCGCGTCCAGATATCGCGGCCGAAATCGTCGGTGCCCAGCCAGTGGCCGGTGGTTCCGGGCGGTTGCAGCCGTTCGGAAAGGGTCTGGGTGATCGGGTCGTAAGGCGCCAGCCACGGCGCGAAAATCGCCATCGTGACCAGCGCCACGGTAATCGCCAGCCCGACCATGGCCAGCCGGTTGCGCCGCAGCCGCAGCCACGACAGATAGGTCTGCGCCATGCGCGATTGCAGGCGCGACGCGGGGTTGGGGTCGCGCAGCCATTCGATCAGGGTCGTTCCCGCCTCATACAGGTTCTCGGTCTTTCGCTGGACCATTATTTCGCCCTCGGGTCGGCAAGCCGGTACAACAGATCGGAAAACATGTTGATGCCGATATAGACCGCGCCCACCACGATGGTGCCACCCAGCACGGCGGGCATGTCGGCGACCAGAAGCGCGTCGGTGATGTAGCGGCCCAATCCGGGCCAGGCAAAGATCGTTTCGGTCAGAACCGCGCCCTCCAGCAGAAACGAATAGGACAGTGCCACCACGGTGATCAGCGGCACCATGACGTTCTTCAGCGCATGTACCCAGATCACCCGGCGTTCGGGCATGCCCTTGACCCGTGCGGTGGTGATGTATTCCTGGCCCAACTCGTTCATCATGAAACTGCGGGTCATCCGGCTGATATAGGCCATCGACAGATAGCCCAGAAGGCTGGCGGGCAGGATGATGTGCGACACCGCATTGGCGAACATGTCCCATCGTCCGCTGAGCGCGGTGTCGATCAGGATCATGCCGGTGTGCTGGGTCACTTCGAATTGCAGCATCATGTCATAGACCGCATCCAGCCGTCCCGGACCGCCGACCCAGCCCAACTGCCCGTAAAAGATCAAAAGTCCCATCAGGCCCAGCCAGAAGACCGGCATCGAATAGCCCATCAGCCCGACCAGCCGGACAGTCTGATCCAGCAGCGATCCCGGCTTTGTCGCCGCCAGCACGCCCGCCGGAATGCCGATCAGCATGCCGATGATCGTGGCGATGGTCGACAGTTCCAGCGTGGCGGGAAAATAGCGGGCGATCTCTTCGATCACCGGATCCTTGGTGCGGATCGAGGTGCCCAGATCGCCGTGCAGCGCGTCCCAGACATAGATGGCGAACTGCGTCACCATGGGACGGTCAAGGCCCAGGGCGGTGCGGGTTTCGGCAATCTGCGCTTCGGTGGCGCGCTCTCCCAGAATCGACATGACCGGATCGGTCGGGATAACCCGACTGATGAAAAAGGTCACCGCCAGAAGACCGATGAAGGTGATTAGCAGGGTGAAGATCGTCGCGGCACTTTGGCGCGCGAAATGGCCAAGGCGCGGCGGGGCGTCGTCGTTCAGATCAAGGCTTGCCATGCGAAACGGCGCGCCCCCGCCACGGGCAGGGGCGCGCCAGGTCCTTACTTGGTCACAAGCCAGTAAGCTGCGGCATCGACAGCGCCCCCGGTGTAGAAGCCTTCCACATTGGCGCGCAGACCGGTGTTGCGGGCCTGCTGGAACATCACGATGAAGGGCGAGGTTTCGCGGTGCTTGATCTGCAGGGCCGCATACATCTCGACCCGCTTGGCGGGATCGCGTTCCAGTACGGCGGCCTTGGATTCGGCCGTCATCTCGCCGGGATCATAGGCGTTGCGCCAGGCCAGATAGCCGGTGTTGTTGGCCTCGTCGCTGTTGTCGGGGTTTTCGGCAAAGGTCGACGAGTTGGTGTTCGGATCGGGATAATCCGGGCCCCAGGTTTGCAGAGTCGCGTCGTGAAGGCGCGCGCGGTAGGCTTTCAGCTGGTCGGCACCTTCGCCCACGTCCAATTCGACCGTGATGCCCGCCTGACCAAAGGTGTTCTGGATCGACTGGGCCACATCCATCCGGTCGGCCGAGTTGCGCACCGACAGTTTCACCGCCGGATTGGCAATGCCCGATTCCGCCAGCAGGGCCTTGGCCTTTTCGATGTCCAGCGAATAGGGCAGATCGGTCAGCGCGCCCAGATAGCCCTGCGGCAGGAAGGACTGGTGCGGAATGACCGTGCCCTTCATGATCGTGTCGGCCATGCCCTGATAATCCACCGCCCACCGCATCGCGTCCAGGAGCTTGGGGTTCTTGTACTGTTCGTTCTTCTGGTTGAAGGCCAGATAATAGATCTGCCCGCCGACGTCCTTTTGAATCTTGACGTCGGCATTGCCCGTCATCCCGTCGATATCCACCGGGGTCAGGGTGCGCGCGATGTCCACGTCACCCTTTTCCAGTTGCAACCGCTCGGTCGCGGCTTCGGGGACGTGCATCATGAAGATCTTGGCCATCTTGGCATCGCCGCGCCAGTAGCCGGGCCGCATTTCCAGCACATAACCTTCGTTGGGCTTGAACGACTTCAGCACATAGGCGCCGGTGCCGGCGGTGTTCTCGTGCAGCCAGGCGTTGCCCATGTCACCGTCGACGTCGTGGGTCTTGACGGTTTCGGCATCGACGATCGAGGCGACGCCCGCCGTCAGGCAGTTGTACAGGAAAGTCGGCGCATAGGGCTTGTCGACGGTCAGGGTCAGCGTGTCACCCGCACCGGTGATCATGGTGTCCACGTTTTCCGCCGTCCAGCCGAACTGGTTCAGGATGAAGGCCGGGGTCTTGTTGATCTTGACCGCGCGCTGCAGGGAATAGGCGGCGGCTTCGGCCGTGACCGGATTGCCGCTGGCGAATGTGATGCCGGCCTTCATCTTGAAGGTATAGGTCAGGCCGTCATCGGCCACCGACCAGCTTTCGGCCAGACCCGGCTCCAACTCCAGGGTGGTCGGGTTGATCTCGACCAGACCGTCATAGGTGTTGTTCACAAGGTCCAGGCCGGAAAATTCATAGGCCTCGCCGGGGTCCAGCGAGACGATGTCGTCAATGGCTTCGGCAATCACCAAGGTGTCGGCGGGGGTTTCCGCCATCAGCGCCATGGGCGAGGCGCCCAGCATCAAGGCCGCGAGGGCAACTTTGCCCAAGCCCCGGCGGGTGGGTTCAATGATCATGGTCAACTCCCTGTTTTGCATAGATTTTTCTATTATCCCAGGCCCGCAGGACTGAGTCTTTGCGGCGTTCCTTGACCATTTGGGCGATTTTGCGTCATGCTTGTCAATGACAATACCGCGGCATGCCCGCAAATGTAGGACAAAGCCCGGAAAATGGCGGAATATCTGATTTTTGACGGGCACAACGATCTGTTGTCGTGCCTGATGGCCGAAGGCGACCCCACCGGGCGCAGTTTTTTCGAGGGGCGTCCGGGCGGCCATATCGATCTGCAAAAAGCGCGGGCGGGCGGCTTGGCGGGCGGCCTGTTCGCCGTCTGGCCGACCAACGATCCGGCCACCAGACCCGATCCCATGGCGATGGAGCGGCATTTTCCCGGCATTGATCCCGCCGCGGCGCGGCACGATACCGTGGCGCAACTGGCGATCTTCGCCAAGCTGACGCGCGGCTGGCCGGATGTGATCCGGGCCTGCCACTCGGCCGACGAAATTCGGCGCGCACGTCAGGACGGGGCCATCGCCGCCGTCCTGCACCTGGAAGGCGCCGAGGCGGTCGGCCCCGATCTGGAAGAGTTGCACCTGTTCCATTCCGCCGGCCTGCGCTCGCTTGGTCCGGTGTGGAGCCGCCCGAACCTGTTTGGCCAGGGCGTGCCCTTTGTCTATCCCGCCAGCCCCGACACCGGCCCGGGATTGACCGAGGCCGGGCGCCGGCTGGTGGTGGAATGCGACAGCTTGGGCATCCTGCTGGACCTGGCCCATCTGAACGAGGCGGGGTTCTGGGATGTGGCACAGATCTCTGCCCGCCCGCTGGTGTCCACCCATTCCGCCGCCCATGCCCTGACGCCCGCCACCCGCAACCTGACCGACCGTCAACTGGCGGCCATGGCCGAACGCGGCGGGCTGGTGGGGCTGAACTTCGGCTGCGCCTTCCTGCGCCCAGACGGCATCAAGAACCCCGACACCGCGCCGCAGGTGCTGATCCGCCACCTTGATCACCTGATGTCGATCCTGGGCGAAGGCGGGGTTGCCCTGGGGTCGGATTTCGACGGCACGCTGATCCCCTCTTTCCTCGGCGACGCCTCCGGCCTGCCGCGCCTGACCGCGGCGATGGAGGACGCGGGCTATGGCACCGCGCTGATCGAACGGGTCTGCTGGGGCAACTGGCTGGACCTTCTGGACCGCGTGATCGGCTAGGGGCGGAACAGGCTTTCCCGCAACAGGACCTTCCGTGTCGGCCAGTTCAACCCGCACAACGCAAGGGCAATGCCCGACAGCCGGGGGGGCATGCAACAACGTTCTGGGGGCAATTCGTGGTTCAACCCCTCCCCCCGAATTTTTGCTGGCGACGTTGCAGAATGCCCGGCCCTGGGGGCGGTCCCTTCCGGGTGATTGCAAGGGCAATCGCCTGCCCGGGCAGCGCGGCATTGCCCGGCGCATTGCGCACCAGCTTCCGGGCGAGGGGAAACAGATGTGTTTCCATCACCCCCATCTCGGCCTGGGGCCAGGCCTTCCGCTCGGCTAACAGTCTGCGCGAAAACGATTTTTCGCCGGGGGAATTCAGCCCGCCGACCGGGGGGCAAAGCGCCGTGCCGCCCGGACCATGGCGTCGATGATCCCGGGCTCGGTGCCGGTGTGGCCCGCGTCCGGCACCACGACAAACTCCGCCTCGGGCCAGACCTGATGCAGGTCCCAGGCGGTGCGCGGGGGCGTGCAGACATCGTAGCGGCCCTGCACGATGACGCCGGGAATATCCTTCAGGCGGGCGGCGTTTTTCAGGATCCAGCCGTCTTCGGCAAAAAAGCCGCCGTGCCGGAAATAGTGGCACTCGATGGCGGCAAAGGCAGCGGCAAACCGGGCATCGGCAAACTCCGCCTCGCGGTCAGGGTTGGGCAGAAGCGAGATCGTCGTCCCTTCCCACCGGCTCCAGGCGGCGGCACAGGCGTCTTTTTCCGCGCCCGGCGGCCCGCTCAGACGGCGGTGATAGGCGGCCAGAAGATCGCCGCGCTCGGGCACCGGGATCGGGGCCAGAAACCCTTCCCAGGCGTCGGGAAAGAAGGCATCGGCGCCCCGTTGATAGAACCAGTCGATCTCCCATTTGCGCAAGGTGAAGATGCCGCGCAGGATCAGTTCGGTCACCCGCGACGGATGGGTCAGCGCATAGGCCAGCGCCAGGGTCGACCCCCAGGACCCGCCGACAACCTGCCAGCGCTCGATGCCCAGACAGGTCCGCAGCGCCTCGATATCGGCCACAAGGTGCCAGGTGGTGTTGTCAACCACGCTGGCATGGGGCGTCGATTGCCCGCAGCCGCGCTGGTCGAACAGGATGATGCGGTACTGCGCGGGGTCATGGGTCTGAACCAGAAACGGCGAGATGCCGCCCCCCGGCCCGCCATGCAGCAGCACCACCGGTTTGCCCGCCGGATTGCCGTGCTCTTCGAAATGGATCTCGTGCAGGTCCGAGACGCGCAGCCGACCGCAAAGCCGCGCGGCCGTGACGGGAAAGGGGGGCAGACGGTCAGTCACGGGTCAGATCCCCGGTCATGTCCCAGATCAGGCGGCCCAGGGCGGGAAAGGCCAGGGGGTTGGCCTCGGCAAGCGCGCGGCCCTGGGTCATCAGCACCACCGTCAGCGGCGCACGGCCCGGCGCGGCGATGCGGATCATGTCATGTTTGAACCAACTGGCCCGCGCGTCGCCCGTCCACAGATTGTGGCCCGCCTTGGACCAGATCTGAACCCCGGCTGGCAGGTCTCCGCCCAGATATTCGGACAGTTGGTAATGCGGATCGGCCGCATCCACCCCGGCCGGATCGCGCGACAGGATCGCCTGCGCACGGCCAAGGGCAGGGCGCGACAAGGGCAGGGCGCCGTCGAACATCTCCCACATCAACCGCGCACAGACCAGCGGCGTCAGCGCGTTCAGGTTCTCGCCCGCGCCACCCGCAAACTGGGCCTCGCGGCCATAGCGGGTGTCATCCATCAGTTTCTGCACGATCGTGGCACCCGCCCATTCCTCCCATCCCAGCCGGTCAAAGAACTGGTTCAGCCGGTCGCGCTTGGCGCACCAGTCCATGTAGTCCGCGCCGTACAACAACGTGTCGCCGGTGGTTCCGGTCACCAGATCGATGACATAGTTGGTGGCGGTGTTGGACGACCACAGGATCATGTCGCGCAGCGCCCGGTCCAATTCGGAATGGGCCTGCAGGCGGCCCTGTTCCAGCGCGTGCAGGGCATGGATCAGGTGAAAGGCCTTGACCAGCGAACAGGGATAGCAGCGCCAGTCGCCGCGATGGACAAAGCCCTCGGGCCCGGCCGCCGCCCCGCCCTGCCCCGGCGTGAACACCACCAGCCCCATCGCATCGGCGTGCAGCCCCGACGCCCCGGCAGTCACCACCATGGCCGAGACCAATTCCCGGCCAAGCTCTTTCCACTTCGCCGTTTCGCGGATGAACATCTGGCCTCTCCGAAATGCTGTCACAGGCAGGCTAAGCCAGCGCCGCGCGCAAGGAAAGAGCCCGCAGGCAAGCGCGCCGCAGGTCCTTGCGGCAGACCTGGGTCCCAAGGAATTCGGCACGACCCGCCGCCTTCACTTTGACCCAAATATCCCCTGTTGCTGTTTTCTTCCGGCCTCCCGACGAGAAGCCGAAGGCGCCCGAGAAGGGCTCAGTTGGTTTCCACCCCGCCCTCGGCCTTGCGGCGCGCGATGTAGTCGTCCACGGCCTCGCGGCGGGCGGGGTCGATCGGCGGCGGCTCGTAGCTGGCCAGCAGGTCCTTCCAGATCTTGTTGGCGCGCTGCGGGGCCTCTTCTGACCCGCGCTGCACCCAGTTGGGATAGTTGTCGCCGTTCGACAGCATCGGCGGGTGAAACGCCGTCTCGTAGCGCGCCATGGTATGGGTGGTGCCAAAGAAGTGGCCACCGACCCCGGCCTCGGCGATGGCCGACAGGCCCAGGCTGTCGGTCGTCACCTCGAGCGGCGTGAAATAGCCCTGCATCATGCCCAGCATCTCGGCATCGAGAATCAGCTTTTCATAAGACGCCGTCAGCCCGCCATGCATCCACCCCCCGGCATGGATCACCAGATGCGCGCCGCCCATCAGGCAGCCCCACAGCGCCATCTGCGATTCGTAGGCCGCCTGAGCGTCCACCGCATTGGCCGCCGTGACATTCGACGACCGGAACGGCACCCCGATGTGGCGCGCCAACTGTCCCGAGGCCTGCGCCGCCTTGGTGTATTCCGGCGTCCCGAAGGCCGGGGCGCCGGTCTTCATGTCGACGTTGCTGGTAAAGCCGCCATACATCACCGGCACGCCGCGCCGCACGATCTGGGTCAGCACGATGCCGAACATCGCCTCGGCATGTTGCAGCACC
>JANMJC010000323.1:0-4833 GCA_031371185.1 Paracoccaceae bacterium
TGGGCGCCGTCGACATCGGCGTCGGTCATGATGATGATCTTTTCATAGCGCAGATCATCGACGCGGAATTTGGTCCCCATCGCCACGCCAAGCGCTTCGCAGATGTCGCGAATCTCGGAATTGTCGTTCAGCTTGGCCGATGCCGCCCCCAGAACGTTCAGGATCTTGCCCTTCAGCGGCAGCAAGGCCTGGGTTTCACGGTTGCGCGCCGCCTTGGCCGAGCCCCCGGCCGAGTCGCCCTCGACGATGAACAACTCGGTGCCCTCGCGCGATTTCGACGAGCAATCGGTCAGCTTGCCCGGCAGGCGCAGCTTTTTGGTCGCGGTCTTGCGCGCGGTTTCCTTTTCCTGACGGCGGCGCAGACGCTCTTCGGCGCGCAGCACCAGAAAATCCAGGATCGCGCCGGCCGATTTGGGGTCCGAGGCCAGCCAGTTGTCGAAGTGGTCGCGCACGGCACCCTCGACAAGGCGGGCGGCGTCTTCGGTGGCCAGACGGTCCTTGGTCTGGCCGACAAACTGCGGATCGCGGATGAAACACGACACCAGCGCACAGCCGCCGGTCAAAAGGTCGTCCTTGGTGATCAACTCGGTCTTGCGGTTCTTTGCCAGATCGCCGTAGGTGCGGATGCCCTTCAGGATCGCGGTCCAGAAGCCCGCCTCATGGGTGCCGCCTTCGGGGGTGGGCACCGTGTTGCAATAGCTTTGAATGAAGCCGTCCCGCGCGGGCGTCCAGTTGATCGCCCATTCCACCAAGCCGGGAAGGTTGTACTTTTCGGGGAATAGCACCTTTCCGGCAAAGGGCTTGTCGGCATAAGTCGTTGTTTTCTCCATCGTATCCGACAGATAATCGGCCAGACCACCGGGAAAGTGAAACACCGCCTCTTGCGGGGTGTCGGTGTCGGGAATGGCCGATTTCCAGCGGATTTCGACGCCCGAGAACAGATAGGCCTTGGACCGCGCCATCTTCATCAGGCGCGAGGGACGGAAATGCAACGAGCCGAAGATCTGCGGGTCGGCGTGAAAGGTGGTCTGGGTGCCGCGCCGGTTCGGGGCGGCGCCGATCTTCTGGATCGGGCCTTTGGGAATGCCGCGCGAGAACTCCTGGGCGTACAACTCCTTGCCCCGCGCCACCTCGACCCGCATCAGATCCGACAGGGCATTGACCACCGAAGCCCCCACGCCGTGCAGGCCTCCGGACGTGGAATAGGCATCGCCCGAAAACTTGCCGCCCGCGTGCAGGGTGCACAAGATCACCTCCAGCGCCGATTTGCCGGGGAATTTCGGATGCGGATCAATCGGAATGCCGCGCCCGTTGTCGCGCACGGTCAGCGAGTAATCCTCGTGCAGTTCAACCTCGATGCGGTTGGCAAAGCCCGCCACGGCCTCGTCCATCGAGTTGTCAAGGATTTCGGCGGCCAGATGGTGCAGGGCGCGTTCATCGGTGCCGCCAATATACATGCCGGGGCGTTTGCGCACCGGTTCCAGACCTTCCAGAACCTCGATCGAAGAGGCGTCATAGGTTTGGCCCGCGTCAGAAAGGAGGTCTTGCGCCATGAATTGCTCGATTCTGATTGTGCGGCTGTGATCTGGCATTAGATCAGGGGGGGGGGCGGGACGCAAGATGTGGGGGCCGTGCGGGGCCTGTGCAGCCTTGCACCCCGGATCGCGGCGGACAGGCTGGCAAAAGCCGCCCGCCCGATCTAAAGGGAACAGACGGGCAGGACGGCGGCAAGAGGGGCGATGTGATGAACAACCAGAACTCGGCCCTGACGCGCGCCCTTGCGCATGAGGCGACGCCGGGGGTCCTGTTGATGGCGGCGGCCCTTGCCGCGATGATCCTGGCAAATTCGCCCGCTGGTCCGGCCTATCTGGCGTTGTTCGATCAGGTCCTGTCGATCACCCTTGGCGGGGTCGGGCTGTCCAAGCCCTTGATCCTGTGGATCAATGACGGGCTGATGGCGATCTTCTTCTTTCTGGTCGGGCTGGAGTTGAAGCGCGAGATGCTGGAGGGGCGGCTGAACACGCCCGCCAAGGTGATCTTGCCGGGCATCGCGGCGCTTGGCGGCATGCTGGTGCCGATGGCGGTCTATCTGGCCTTTACGGCCTCCGACCCGGTAATTTCGCGAGGTTGGGCGATTCCGGCGGCCACCGACATCGCCTTTGCGGTCGGGGTTCTGGCGCTGTTGGGCAAACGCATTCCGCCCGCGCTGAAGATTTTCCTGCTGACTCTGGCCATTCTGGACGATCTGGGCGCGATCCTGATCATCGCGCTGTTTTACGGCCACGGCCTGCAGCCCGAATATCTGGCGCTGGCGCTGATCCCCCTGGCGGGTCTGGCCATCATGAACTGGACCGGCGCGCACCGGGTGGCGCCCTTTGTTCTGGTGGCGGTGATCCTGTGGGTTCTGGTGCTGAAATCGGGCATCCATGCCACGATTGCGGGGGTCATCGCTGCGTTTTTCCTGCCGCTGACGGACCGCCACGGCAAGTCGCCACTGCATTCGGTCGAGCATGGGCTGCAACCCTATGTCATGCTGCTGATCACGCCGCTTTTCGCGCTTGGCAATGCCGGGGTGCAACTGGCGGGCCTGAGCCTGAGCGACCTTTTTGCGCCCTTGCCCCTTGGCATCCTGCTGGGGCTGTTTGTGGGCAAACAGGTCGGCGTATTCTCGGCAACCTATCTCGCCGTCCGCATGGGGTTGGCCCGTCTGCCGCAGGGGGTAACCTGGGGCATGATCTATGGCCTGTCCTGCCTTGCGGGCATCGGGTTTACCATGTCCCTGTTCATCGGGTCCTTGTCGTTTGACGACCAGACCTTGATGAACGCGGTGCGTCTGGGGGTGCTGTCGGGGTCGGGCCTTTCGGCGGTTCTGGGCTTTGTGGTGTTGAAAATCGCCACCAGGGGGACTTGACCCCGCGCGGATGCCTGCCGCAACTGGGCGATTGAAACGGAGGGGACCATGGCGAAGGCATTGATCACTTGGGGTGGCTGGGACGGGCACGAGCCCGACAAGGTTGCCGCCCTGTTCGCGGCCGATCTGCGCGACGCGGGGATGCAGGTCGAGGTGACCGACACGCTGGCCTGCTTTGACGATCCCGGCGCCCTTGCGGATCTGGCGCTGATCGTGCCGATCTGGACGATGAGCTCGATCGAGAAAGAGCAATCGGCCAACGTCTGTGCGGCGGTCGAGGCGGGCGCGGGACTTGCGGGCTGTCACGGCGGCATGTGCGACGCCTTTCGCAATGATGTGCTGTGGCAGTTCATGACCGGGGCGCAATGGGTCGCCCATCCGGGCAATGACGGGGTGAACTACCGCGTCCGCATCACCTCGGGGCACGAGGTTGTGGCGGGTCTGGCCGATTTCGATGTGACCTCCGAGCAGTACTATCTGCATGTCGATCCGGCGGCAGTCGTGCATGCGGTCACCGATTTTCCGGTGGCCGAAGGCCCGCATTCGCCCAATGGCCCGGTGCAGATGCCGGTGGTCTTTACCAAGATGTGGGGCAAGGGCCGGGTCTATTACAACGCGCTTGGTCATCATGCCGATGTGATCGACCACGGCACGGCGCGCGTGATGTTGCAGCGCGGCATGGCCTGGGCGGCACGGAAATGAGTTTTCAGGCCTATCTGGACAATATTCGGGCCAAGACCGGCAAGACGGCGGAGGACTTCCGGGCGATGGCGGTGGAAAAGGGCCTTGCCACGGCCACGGGGATCGCGCCGGGGGTGAAGGCTACGCAGATCAGCGATTGGCTGAAGGCTGACTTTGGGTTGGGGCACGGCCACGCGATGGCGATTTTCGCCCTGTTGAAGGGGAAACGCGCGTAAATGGGGCGTTTCGGACCGATCTGAAAACGCTCTGGGAGTGCGTTTTTCGGTCCGTTGGCCATAAGGCGGAACGCCGTTGGGCAAGGGGTGTTCCGCAGGCCCGGCGCATCAGGAATTGGGGCGCGGCTGCCTGGGCTTGCGCGGTAACGCGCCTGCCGGGGGCAGGCAGGCGCGGCCCAATTCGATTGAAATCAAATTGGGCAAGAAACGTAAAAGCGTCCCCTACCCCCGCGCCGCCCGGATCAGATCAAGGATATCCTTGGCGGCGGCGGGAATGTTGGTGCCCGGACCAAAGATCGCCTTGACCCCGGACTTGTACAAAAAGTCGTAGTCCTGTTGCGGGATCACCCCGCCGCAGATCACCAGAATATCGCCCGCCCCGCGATCTTTCAGCGCCTGCACCAGTCTGGGCGCCAGGGTCTTGTGCCCGGCCGCTTGCGACGAAATGCCGATGACATGCACATCATTGTCGATGGCGTCCTGCGCCGCCTCGTCCGGGGTCTGGAACAGCGGACCCACATCGACATCAAAACCGATGTCGGCAAAGGCGGTGGCGATGACCTTGGCACCGCGGTCATGGCCGTCCTGCCCCATCTTGACCACAAGCATCCGCGGACGGCGGCCCTCTTCTTCGGCAAAAGCCTCGACATCGGCCTGAATGGCGGCAAAGCCCGCGTCGCCTTCATAGGCGGCCCCATAAACCCCGGCCAGGGTCTTCACCTCGGCCCTGTGGCGCCCGAATATCTTTTCCATCGCGTCGCTGATCTCCCCGACTGTGGCCCGCGCGCGGGCGGCGTCAATTGCCGCATCCAGAAGGTTGCCGCCATGGGCCGCGCGGTTGGTCATTTCCGTCAGCGCGGCCTGACAGGCCGCTTCGTCGCGCGCGGCGCGGGTGGCGCGCAGCCGTTCGATCTGCGCCAGCCGCACCGCGACATTGTCGATGTCCAGAATGTCGATCGGGTCCTGCGCGGTCAGGCGGTACTTGTTGACGCCGACGATCACCTC
>JANMJC010000337.1:0-4890 GCA_031371185.1 Paracoccaceae bacterium
ATCGACCTCTGCCAAACGCTCCAGCGCCGTGCCATTCTTGATCAGCACACCCTTGCGGAACAGCTTGCCGCTGGCTGCCGTCACCACCGCAGGTACCGCCAGGCCCAGCGCACAGGGGCAGGTGATGATCAGCACCGCCGCCGAGATATTGACCGAAAACCGCAGATCGCCGCCGGTTTTCCACATCCAGAACCCGAAGGCCCCGAAGGACAGGGTGTGAACCAGCGGCGAATACCAACTGGCCGCGCGTTCGGCGAGCGTGGTGTAGCGGGTCTTGGCGGCCTCGGCCACGGCAACCAGATCGGCCATGCGGTGCAGGCTGCTGTCGCGGCCCGCCGCCGTGACGCGCAGGGTCAGGGGCCCGGTCAGATTGACCTCTCCGGCGGACACCAGGCTGTGCGGGCCGACAAAAACCGGCAGGCTTTCGCCCGTCAGCAAGGATCGGTCAACTTCGGAGGCGCCGTCGGTCACCACGCCGTCCACCGGCATCCGGCCCCCCGGACGCACCCGCACCAGATCGCCTGCGGCAACCTCGGAAATCAGGCGCAGGGTCTCGGCACCGTCAATCAGCACCGTGGCGCGCGGCACTTCCAGAGCGGCCAGCTCTTCGGCGGCAGAGCGGGCGACGGCGCGGGTTCGGTGGTCAAGATAGCGGCCCAGAAGCAGGAAAAAGCACAGCATCACGGCGGCATCGAAATAGGCCTGCTCGCCGGACCTGAAGGTTTCGAACACCGAGATCGACGAGGCCAGCACCAGCGCCAGAGAAATCGGGAAATCCATGCCAAGTCGGCCAACACGCAAGCCCACCCAGGCCGCTTTGAAGAACGGCTGACCGGCAAAGGCGATGGTCGGAATCGCAATCGCGCCCGAGATCAGGTGGAACAGGTCGCGGGTCGCATCGGTCGCCCCCGACCAGACCGCAACCGACAGCAGCATGACGTTCATCATCGAAAAGAACGCCACGCCCAACCGCATCAGCAGTTCGCGGCCCTGACGGTCGGTTTCGGTGTTCGACAGCAGGCCGGGGTCCAACTCGTAGGCCTCGTAGCCGACGCCCTTGAGCACCTCGATCAGTTGCGCGGCAGTCACGCCAGCCTCGGCATCGACCGACACGCGTTTCATCGTCAGATTGACCCGCGCCGATTGCACGCCGGGCACACCGGCAAGAGCCCCCTCGACCGTCGAGATGCAGGCCGCGCAGTGCGATGTCGGCAAGGACAGCATCAGCCGCGCCTTGCGGACCGAAGCCGAAGCCGCCAGCGCCTGCGCCTGCGCCGACGGCATCACCCCGCAGGCCGCGCAGGCGGCGGGCGAGACGTGTTCCGCAGCGAAGTCGGGATCAGCGACGCTCATGCCTCAGCCCTTCACCATCAGGTCGATGCGCTGGTGAAACAGGGTGCCATCGGGCGCATGGGCCACGATCTTCATCATCCACTTGCCGGGGTTCAGCACGGCATGGGCCACATAGTC
Source organism: Paracoccaceae bacterium (assembly GCA_031371185.1). Lineage (GTDB taxonomy): Bacteria > Pseudomonadota > Alphaproteobacteria > Rhodobacterales > Rhodobacteraceae > CAIYZT01. The sequence continues at coordinate 1,471 of JANMJC010000337.1, forward strand.
GGCCCCGATCCGCACGAAGTCGGGGGTCTGGTCGTCGGTCGTCTCGGTGGTGCGCCCGACCAGAACCTTTAGCGAGGCAAGATCAACCGGCGCGCCCTGCGCATCGGCAAAGGTCAGGCGCAACTCTTGCGACGCCAGATCATAGCCATGGGTCAGGGTCCAACCGAGGGCCTTTTGCGCCTTGTTCTCGGCATCCCAGGTCTGCGAGGCGACGTAGGAGTTTTCAACCTCGAGACCCGGAAAGGTGCTGACCGCCTTGTAGGCCATCAGGAAATTGACCGCGATGATCAGTCCAAAGGAACCAACCATGAAGACCAGAACCTTGCGGCCGGTGATTTCCTGCATGTCAGTTGTCCTTTCCGTAAAACACGGTGTCATGGTGCACCCGGTCCGTGCCGCTTTGGGTATCGTTGCCAAGATCTTCGATCCACAACCGCAGCGCTGTGCGTTCGGCATGTGCGGCCATCGTGCCCGCAGGTGCTGTGACATAAAGCCTTTGGTTCATCGTTTCATTCGCCGGCACCAGCACCTTCAGGCCGTCCTGCCCTTCCAGCGTCAGCACGAAACCGGCCGATTCAGAGGTGGCCGAAATCGCGAACCAATGGTCATCGCCGTATTTGTTCAACAGGCGCAGATCGTAGGTGTTGCGGATCGAGCCGTCCGACAGGGTAACGAATTGCGGATTGCGCACCGGCGTCACGTTCACGTCAATGCTGGCGCGCACGAACAGCGCGACCACCAGCGCTATGCCAACCCCGGACCACAGGGCGGTATACAGCATGGTGCGCGGGCGGAAGACATGGCTCCACACCGGTTTCGGCGTCTGTCCGGCCCGTTCGCGCACCTCGTCGGTCAGGGCAAGATAGCCGATCAGACCGCGCGGTTTGCCGATCCGGTCCATCGTGTCGTCGCAGGCGTCGATGCACAGGCCGCAGGTGATGCAGGCCATCTGCTGGCCGTCGCGGATGTCGATGCCCATCGGGCAGACGTTGACGCAGGCCAGGCAGTCGATGCAATCGCCGTTGCCGGCCACGGTCTGCTTGCCACGCGGCTCGCCCCGCCAGTCGCGATAGCCGATGGTCAGGGTGTCCTCGTCCATCATCGCGGCCTGAATGCGCGGCCAGGGGCAGGCGTAGATGCACATCTGTTCGCGGAAAAAGCCGCCAAAGGCAAAGGTCGTGGCGGTCAACAGCGCCATGGTCGTATAGGCAATCGGATGGGCCGTGCCGTGGATCAGGTCCTGAAACAGGGTCGGCGCGTCGGTGAAGTAAAAGATCCACGCCCCGCCCGTCGCCAGACCGATCAGCAGCCAGACCGTCCATTTCACCAGTCGCTTGCGGGTCTTTTCAAGATCCCATGCCTGACGGTGCAGCCGGATGCGCGCGTTGCGGTCGCCCTCGATCCAGCGTTCCACCAGAATGTACAGGTCGGTCCACACCGTTTGCGGACAGGCATAGCCGCACCAGACCCGACCCGCCGCCGAGGTGAACAGGAACAACCCCAGCCCGGCCATGATCAACAGACCCGCGATGAAGTAGAATTCATAGGGCCAGATCTCGATCATGAAGAAAAAGAACCGCCGGCCCGACATGTCGATCAGAACCGCCTGATCGGGCAGGTTCGGGCCGCGGTCCCATCTGATCCAGGGCGTCAGATAGTAAATGCCCAAGGTCAGGGCCATCAGCCACCACTTCAACGTGCGGAAGTTGCCGGCGACCCGCTTTGGGAAGATCGGTTCGCGGGCGACATACAGCAGGGCAGAACGGGGTTCGGGACTGGACAAGGGGGGCCTCGGTCGGAATTCTGATGGGCTTCAGGTGATGGTATCGGCTATTTCGCGCGACCAGACCTTGACCCATGTCAACAGTCCTTCACGGGCACTCGTTTTCCCTTCGGCCACACGGCGCGGCCACATCTGCGGCAAGGCGGCACCGGCACCCCTTGGGGCGTGAGCGGCAAGGCTCTTGCCCGGTTTGAAGCGCGCGCTCCGTGCCGGTCGGGTCATTCCCCGCCGCCAAGGCTGTGAACATAGGTCGCAACCGACCGGATCTCGTCCTCGGACAGGCGGGTGCTCCAGGGTGGCATGACGCCGTAGCGGGCGTAAAACACCGAGTGGGTGATGGTGTCGCGGTCGCCGCCATAAAGCCAGATCGCATCGGTCAGGTCCGGAGCGCCCAGTTCCCGCAGACCCTTTCCCGTCTCGCCGTGGCAGGCCGCGCAGTTGTCGGCGAACAGGCTCTGCCCCTCGGTCGCCAAGGCGGCGTCGTGATCCTGTCCTGACAATTGCAGGACATATTCCACGACCCGCGCGATCTGCCCCGGCTCCAGCAATTCATCGACCCCGAATTTGGGCATCTCGGACAGCCGCGCGTCCGCGTCGGTGGCGTTGCGGATGCCGTGGGTAATGGTGGTATGGATGGCATCGATGTCGCCGCCCCACAGCCAGTCGTTGTCCAGAAGGTTCGGATAGCCCTTGCCTTGAACCCCGGCCGCACCCGCCCCATGGCACTGGGCGCAGTTGTTCTTGAAAACCGAGGCCCCGACCGACATCGCATAGACCTTCAAGCTGTCGTCCCTGGAAATATCGGCGAGCGGGGCCGCCACCAGTCTGGCCTTGACCCCTGCGTTGGCGTCGTCAAAACGCTTGATCTCGGCCGCGACATCCATCCGGCTGTCCTGCCCCAGATAGCCCTGGGTGGCACGGGTCAGCAGCGGCCAGGCCGGATAGGCCACGACATACCACAGACCCCAGACGATCGTGGCGTAGAACACCCAGACCCACCAGCGCGGCAGGGGGTTGTTCAGTTCCTCGATCCCGTCCCAGGAATGCCCGGTCGTGCCAACCTCGGTTCCGGGCTTCTTCACTTGCTTGGCGCACATGGTTACGCCTCCTCGGGCGGCGGGGCCTGACCCGCGGGTTTGAGATCATTGCGAAAGACCACGCTGGCCGCCTCGTCGTGCAGCCGGGCGCTGCCCGGGCGCCAGGCCCAGACAATCACCCCCAGAAACACCAGGAACAGGAACAACAGCGCCCAACTGTCCGCGAATTCGCGCAAAAGGCTGTAGATATCCATGTCGGCCCCCTAGCGGTCGGGATCTGGTTCAAAGGTGGACAGGTCCACCATCGTTCCCAGAACCTGCAAATAGGCGATGATCGCATCCATTTCCGTCAGCTGCGGTTGCCCGTCAAAGTTGGACACGGACACATCATGCACCCCGAAAGCCGCCGTCCCATAGCGCGTCTGCAACCCCGCTGTGTCGGCGTTCGGATCAGCCTGCCCGGCGAAATCGGCCACCGCCGAGGCGATCATGTCGTCGGTATAGGGCACGCCCACCATCCGGTGCGTCGCCATGATGTCCGCGATGTACTCGCCGTCGATTTCCTGGCGCAGAAGGTAGGAATACTTGGGCATCACCGAT
>JANMJC010000360.1:0-7437 GCA_031371185.1 Paracoccaceae bacterium
TCGCGGCCATTTTTCGCGCGCAGGTCGCCCCAATGGCTGCCGGTCGGGCCGTTGACATATTCGACAAGGTTGCGCGCATCATCCAGGCCGCGAGAGCCCAGGTTGATCGCCAGCATCATCCGGGTGCCCACGGCGTCGCACCAATCTGAAAACTCGTGCACGCCGACCTGATTGGCGTCTGACGTGTGCCAGGCCAGATCCAGCCGCACCGGGCGTTGATCCTTGGGGCCGATGCCGTCTTCCCAGTTGTAGGCCGACACGAAATTGCCGCCGGGATAACGCACGAAGGGAATGTTCAGATCGCGCACCAGATCGGCCACATCGCCGCGCATGCCGTTGGCATCCGCCGTGGGGTGGTCCGGCTCGTAGATGCCGGTATAGATCGCGCGACCCAGATGTTCCAGAAACGCCGAATAGATCCGGTCGTCGATCTTCGCGATGGTGAAATCCTTGTGGGCGGTGATGCGGGCTTTCACGGGGCGGTCTCCTTCGAAGGCTGACCCGCAGTGATCAACCGAACCCGGCCAAGGTCAACCCGGGATCAGGCGCACAACCGGTCTTTCAGATGCCCGGTGATCAAGGCTGTCACGATCCGGCCCTCGGGCTGATCGGTGGCAAAGGCAACTTCGGTGAACTGTTCGGTGCGGCCCATGCGCGGGCCTTCGGTCAGGATGCGGTGCTGGCGACCCCGTTGCGCCGCAAGATGCAGGCCCAACGCCTGCTCTCCCGCCGCCCGCAAGCGCGCGGCGCGATCCTTGATGGCGGCCCCGTGCACCTGCGGCATGCGCGCGGCGGGGGTTCCCTTGCGCGGGCTGAAGGGAAAGACATGCAGGAATGTCAGGCCGCAATCCTGCACCAGTTGCAGGGATTGTCCGAACATCTCTTCGGTTTCGGTCGGAAACCCGGCGATGATATCGGCGCCGAACACCATGTCGGGGCGCAGTTTGACCGCGTCTTCGCAGAACCGGATGGCGTCATCGCGCAGATGCCGCCGCTTCATCCGTTTCAGGATCATGTCATCGCCCGCCTGCAAGGACAGGTGCAGATGCGGCATCAGACGCTTCTCGGTGGCGATGGCCCGCATCAGGTTGTCGTCGGCTTCGATGCTGTCAATGGAGCTGATCCGCAGCCGCGCAAGGTCGGGCACCAGCCGCAGGATGCGCATCACCAGATCGCCCAGACGGGGCAAGCCCGGCAGATCGGCCCCCCAGGAAGTCAGGTCAACCCCGGTCAGCACCACCTCGGCAAATCCCTTGTCGACCAGCCGCTTGATCTGCTCGACCACCACGCCCGCAGGAACCGACCGCGAATTGCCCCGCCCGTAGGGGATGATGCAGAAGGTGCAGCGGTGGTCGCAGCCGTTTTGCACCTGCACATAGGCGCGGTGGCGGCCAAAGCCGTCGATCAGGTGGCCGGCGGTTTCGCGCACCGACATGATGTCATCGACCTGCACCTTTTCGGTCAGGCCGATCAGATCGGGGGCCTGCAGGCCAGTGGTTTGAAGGCGGGCCCAGGTTTCGGCCTGCATCTTTTCGTGATTGCCGATGACGCGGGTCACTTCTGGCATGGCGGCAAATGTCTCGGGCTCGGTCTGCGCCGCACAACCGGTCACAATCACCGCCGCACCGGGGTTTTCGCGCGCCAGACGGCGGATTTCCTGCTTGGCCTTGCGCACCGCCTCGGCGGTCACCGCACAGGTGTTCACCACAACCGCCCCTTGCAGCCCCGCGGCCGCCGCAAGCTCTTTCATCGCCTCGGTTTCATAGGCGTTCAGCCGACACCCCAGCGTGGCGAAAATCGGGGCGTTCACGGATGGGCCGCCAGAAATTCGGGCGAAATCCAGCCGTCGAACACATGCACCACCGGGCCGGACAACCAGACGCCATCGTCGCGCCAGTCCACCTCCAGCACACCGCCGTCCATCTCCAGCACCACCTTGCGCCCGGTCAGCCCGCGCAGATGGGCCGCCACCGCCGCAGCGCAGGCCCCCGATCCACAGGCGAGCGTGATGCCTGCCCCCCGCTCCCACACCCGCATGCGCAGATGGTCGGGGGCGATCAGGCTGGCAAATTCGACGTTGGTGCGCTCGGGGAACAGGGGGTCATGCTCGCACACCGGGCCAACCCCGGCCAGATCGACCGCATCGGCGTCGGGCACAAAGAACACGCAATGCGGATTGCCCATGCCAACCGCCACCGGATCGCCCGCCAACGGCAGGTGCAGGGTGTTGACCTTGCGGGCCAGCGGAACCTCGGCCCAGTCCTGCTGCGGTTGGCCCATGTTCACTGAAACCCGGCCATCGCTGCGCCGCACCGCCTGCAGCCCGCCGCGCGTGGTGACAAGCGTCACCGCCTGCCGCGCCAGCCCGTTCATCACATGGTCGCAGACGCAGCGCGTGGCATTGCCGCAGGCCCCGGCGCGGCTGCCGTCGCTGTTCCAGAAATCCAGCGCGAAATCGGCACCCCCCGCATCGCGGATTTCGGCAAGTTGATCAAATCCGACCCCGCGATGCCGGTCGCCAAGCGCCCGCGCCAGCGCAGCCGTGGTCACCGCCTCGCGCCCACGCGAGTCGATCACCACAAAATCATTGCCCGCCCCATGCATCTTCATGAACCGCAGGCCGGTTTGATTGCCCGGATGTTCCATGGCCCGCGTATACGGCCCGGCGCGGGTTTTTGAAAGGGGTGGGCACTTTGCCACTTGACCCCCCGCCTGCAAGTCCCTAATCAGCGGCCCTGTTGTGGGCCGGTAGCTCAGTTGGTAGAGCAACTGACTTTTAATCAGTAGGTCTCGGGTTCGAACCCCGACCGGCTCACCACTTCCCGCGAATTGCACCCGTTCCCTGCGCAAGGCCGATTGTTTCGCCTTCCCGTCAAGGCGGGGTCCGCGTTGGCGGCGTTTCCGTTCAAGATGCTGAAAAATCTTCTGATTCTGTGAATTGGCCCGCGCGGCAGCCCGATTGCGGCACAACCATGTTCAAAACCCGCAGCCGCGCCGCAGCCGCAACACAGTGTTTGGAAACATTCCCCGGTTTGGCCACGGCGAGGCCGCTTTTCAAGGTCATCCTTGCGTCAGACAAAGCCGGTGGAGGCAAAGATGAAATTTGCGCTGAAGGTGCCCGGACGGGCCGCGAAACGGACGGAGCCCGACGCAAAGCCGGTCGCGGACGCGGGTCAGGATGACGCGTCGGGAGAGGTCGAGAAACGCGGCCTTGGCCGCTTCATGGACCGCAAACGTGCCCTGCGCGTGGTTGCCCTGCTGACGGTTGCATGGGTGGCGGGCCAATTGATGCAGTCCTTGCAGCACGACAGGATCCCGCAGTCCACGACTTCGGCACTCGTGGCACTTGAAGGTCCGGCCCCCACGGCGGTTATCCAGGTGTCAGGCGAAGGCAACGACAGCACCGTTGGGATGGTCGAAGCGGAACAGGCCAGGACGCTGGTCACCTTCGCGGCCGTCGAACCGGCGGCTGCTGCGGAAACGCTGGCGGCGCAATTCGACGCCAGCGAAATTCAACCGGCCCCAGCGGGACTTGCCGCCGCGCCCGCGCCGACCGCACCGGCAGCATCCAGCGCCGCAGAACCCCTTGTCCAACTGGCTGATGCGACCCCCGCGCTGCCGCCCGAAGTGACCGCCCCCCGAATCGAAGCCTTGCCGGCGGCCCAGGCCTGTCCGGTCACGCTGGACCTTGCGGTCATGCCGGGCGCCCTTTTGGGCGTGACGCTGATCGCCCCCTGCGCGCCCAATGCCCGGGTGGTTCTGCAACACGAGGGCCTGTCGATCACCGGCGTGACCACGGTTACCGGCGCCCTGTTTGCGTCACTTCCCGCCCTGAGCACGACAGCCGGGGTCAAGGCGACCCTGCCCGGCGGCCAATCGGTGAGCGCAGCGATTGACGTGCCGCAAGCCGCCGACTTCCGCCGTTTTGCCGTGCAATGGCAGGGTGACGATGCCTTTCAGGTCAACGCCTATGAAAACGGCGCCGCCTTTGGCCAGCCGGGGCATGTTTCGCAAACCCAGCCAAGCGTCGCCAGCGATGCCGGCGGCTTTGTCCAGGTGATCGGGGATCCGGCTTCGGCCATGCCGCTTCTGGCACAGGTCTACACCTATCCGCTGGCCGCCGCCCCCGTCGAGGTGGTGGTGGAATCTGCGGTGACGGCCAAGACCTGTGGCCGCGAATTGATCGGCGAGACCCTGTTTGCCAAAGGCGGCCGGGTGGTCGTGACCGATCTGACGCTGGCAATGCCCGATTGTGACGCCATCGGTGACTTTCTGGTGTTGAATAATCTCGTCCCGGACGTGACACTCGCCACCAACTGATCCGGCATGGCGGGAGCCTATGATCCATAGCCTTTGTCGCGCGGCGGTCATCGCCGCGCTTCTTGTCATTTTTGGCCACCCGGCGCGGGCGCAGGATGTCACCCTGACCTCGCGCGACGGCAGCTTGTCCTTGTCGGGCAGCCTTCAGGGATTTGACGGGTCGTTTTATCGGATCGACACGCGCTTTGGCCTGTTGACCGTCGATGCAGAGGGCGTGATCTGTGACGGGCCCGCCTGCCCCGATCTGATCGCTCCCAAGGCCGTGATCCACATCGTCGGCGAAGGTCGGGCCGGTCAGGCGTTGCTGCCGCCGCTGCTTTCGGCCTTTGCGGCCAGCCGGGGGCTGATCTATCGCGCCGCCACGGGGGGGCAGGCCCTGGCCGTTCTGTACGATCCCGCCACCAACAAACCTCTGGCCGAGATCAGCTTTTCCGCGATGAGCGGGCAGGCGGCAAGGACGGCGGTGCGAAGCGGTCGGGCCGATGTTCTGCTGGGGGCCGCCGAAGAACCCGACCTGCGCCCCCGCGAAGTGGCGCTGGATGCGCTGGTGCCCATCGTCGCCCCCGACAACCCCATTCCCTTTGTCACCACCCCCGATCTGGCCCGCGCCCTGGGCGGAGAGGTTGACAACTGGGCGCAGATCGGCGGGCCCGATATGCCCCTGGTGCTGCATGGGATGGCCGCTGACAGCGATCTGGCAAAGGCGCTTTCGGCGCGACTGGGGCGCGATGTGGCTGCGGTCGTGCTGCATGACGACATGGATGCCCTGGCGCGGGCGGTTGCGGCAGACCCCTGGGCGCTGGCGGTGACCGGGCGGGCGGGTGCCGCGCCGGCGCGGGTTCTGCCCCTGCGCGACAGTTGCGGCTTTCCGCTGCTGCCCGATCCCATGGCGGTCAAGTCGGGTGACTATCCCCTGTCGATGCCGCTGTTCTTTCAATTGCCCCATCGCCATGTCGGGCTGGTCCTGCGTGAATTTCTGGCGTTCCTGTCCGATCCGGCCGCCGAGGCCGCGGTGGCGCAGGCGGGCTATGTGGACCGCGCCCTGTCGCGCCAACCGCTGACCGCCGATGGCCTGCGACTGATCAACGCGATCAATGGCGCGGGAACCGAAACCACCCTTGCCGACCTGAAGCACCTGACCGCGCTGATGGACGGCATGACGCGCGCCTCGATGACCTTCCGGTTCGAAGGCGGGTCGGTGACGCTGGACGCCCATTCCCAAGACAGCCTTGCTGACCTGGCTCGGCTGCTGGAATCGGATGTGTTCAAGGATCAACAGCTTGTTCTGGCAGGGTTTTCCGATGGGTCAGGTCTGGCCGCAGCCAATCTGGACCTGTCGCGTTCCCGCGCCGAGGCGGTGCTTTCCGCGTTGAAGATTCTGGCCCCGGGTCTGACCGAAGACCGGCTGCCCCGGGTCGAACCCCTGGGCGAAGTGCTGCCGATGGCCTGTGACGAGACCGGGGCAGGTCGTCGGTTGAACCGGCGGGTCGAATTGTGGATGAAGCCGAAGCTATAGGTTCATCGCCCGGTTCGCCGGTTTCACCAAGGTCAGGATCTGGCGCCGTCCCGCAGCTTTGCCAGCGCGGTGGCACGGCCAAAAGCGGTTTGTGCCGCCGCCCGCGCCTCTTGCAACTGTGCCGTCTGCCGCGCGAGAATCTGGTTGACCTCGGCGCGGCGCAGATCGGCCCAACGCTGAAACCGGATTGCGGCCTCGGCGGCGACGATCGGGTTCAGGTCCGTTTCGGCGAAGGGCCGGTTCAACTCGGCCAGATGGGCCAGATTTTCGTCGCGCGCCCGCGCAATCTGGCGCAGGTCGGCCAGACGCGCATCCAGAACCATCTGCGCCAGATCCTGCAAACCTGACAGCCGTCGCTTGTCGAGGGCCGTCATCGGCCAAATCCCGTCGATTTCTTGCGCATCGCCTCGGCAAAGCGGATCGCCGCCGCCACGGCCTTGTAATGGTCGTGGCGGATCGGCTTGCCAACCTCGACCGTGGCAAAGATCGCCCGCGCCGTGGGCGGGTCGCGGTGCAGCGGTACCCCATGTTCGGCAGCGCGGTCGCGGATCCTTGCCGCGATCTCGTCGACGCCCTTGGCCAGGCAGATCGGAGCCGACTTGTCGCCGCGCTTCCATTTCAGGGCCACGGCATAGTGGGTGGGGTTCACGATCACCACATCGGCCTTGGCCACATCGGCCAGCATCTGATTCATGGCGATGTCCTGACCCCGCTGCCGACGCATGGCCCGGGTGTGCGGATCCCCTTCGCTTTCCTTCATCTCGTCCATCACCTCTTTGCGCGACATGCGGTTGCGCGTGAGGTGCTGGAATACCTGCCAGCCATAGTCGATGCCGCCGATGACCACGGTCAACAACAGCGCAAGCTCCAGAAACCGGGTCATCAGGCCCAGCAGGATCAGCGTCGACTGCGCCGGGGTCATGCGCAGGCTTGTCAGAATTTCATCGCCCCTGGACAGGGTGAAAGTGACCAGCAGGATGCCGGCTATGGCCATTTTGGCCGCGCTTTTCGTGAACTGGAACAGGCCATCGCGCCCGAATTTGTGCTTTGCATTCGCAATCGGCGAAATGTTTGACAGCTTTGGCAAAATCCGGTCGGGCGCAAAGACCAGCGCCTGTTGCAGCGCGGCCATCAGCAGAACAAAGACCAACGGAAGGCCCAGAAACGGCGCCAGCGGCCACAAAAGCGCAAAGCCGATGCCGGTCAGGGGTGCGTCAGGCGCCGACAAAAGCCGCGGGGCCAGTCTTTCGGCACCGTCCAGCAGGCCCTGCGCCGCCAGACCGGTTTGCGAAACTGCGTTGGGGCCAAAGATCAACCCGGCAACCAGCAGCCCCGCGAGCGATGCCGCCCCGTAAAGATCGACCGAAACCGGGATCTGCCCGCGTTTGCGCACCTCTTCCAGACGGCGCTGCGTCGGCTCGAAACTTTTGTCGTCGTCGTTTTCCTCGCTCATGGTGCGGCGCGAAAAGGTTGGGCCAGAAAGGCGTCAAAGGCGCCCAGCCAGACCGAAAGAACCAGAGGAAAGACCAGCGCCATCAAGACCAGCGCCCCGCCGGTCAGCAAGGGTGCGCCAACCATGGTGACCATCAGCATCGGCATGG
>JANMJC010000383.1:0-2395 GCA_031371185.1 Paracoccaceae bacterium
GACCGGGGCATCTGCGGCTTGGGCTTTTGCGCCGAGATGGGGCGTGATGCCGCCTTTGACGATCTGGTGCGGCGCTGGCCTCGGGCGCAGTTCCTGCGCGACGATGGCGCGGTGTCGCCTTTGGCCGAAGCGGCCTTCGCAGGCGGGGCCACAAGACTGCATCTGATCGGCGCGCCGTTCCAGATCAAGGTCTGGGAGGCGCTGTTGACCGTGCCCTCGGGACATGTGACCACCTATGGCCAGATCGCGGGGGCCATCGGCCATGACCGTGCCGTGCGGGCTGTTGGCACGGCGGTGGGGCGCAATCCGATCTCGTTCCTGATCCCCTGCCACCGGGCCCTGCGCAAGTCGGGGGGCCTTGGCGGCTATCACTGGGGCCTGCCCGTCAAACGCGTCATGCTGGCCTGGGAGGCGGCGCGTGCGGATGCGGGCGATATGGCGGAAAGCCGCTGAAATCGGTTCACACCTGTCGCTGGCTGTGGCCTGCTGATATATTGCGCCGCGAGGGCGACCCATTAGCGAAGTGAAGAGGCGACAGACATGTACTTGAAATCCCCATTGATCGTTGGCCTGACGGCTGGCCTGTTTCTGACCGGCTGCGTGTCCGGCAACGGCTCGAATGCCGGTGATCCCAATGCCAATGCCCGCGAAGGGGCCATTGCGGGCGCCGTCATCGGCGGTCTGGCGGGCGCGATCACGGCCAAAGGTGGCAAAGACCGGTTTGGCCGCGCCATTGGCGGGGCGGTGATTGGCGCGGCGGCGGGCGGCATCGGCGGCACGTTGATGGACCAGCAAGAGGCCGACCTGCGCGGATCGTTGGGCGGCAATGTGACCGTGACCAACATGGGCGACTATCTGGTCGTGAACATGCCGCAAGACCTGCTGTTTGCCACCGATTCCGCGTCCCTGCGCCCGGATCTGCAAAACGATCTGCGCGCCGTGGCCCAGAACCTGCAAAAGTATCAGGACAACACGATCGAAGTGATCGGCCACACCGACAATGCCGGAACCTCGGCCTACAATCAGGACCTGTCGCAGCGCCGCGCGTCGTCGGTGGCGTCCAGCCTGATCGGCTATGGCGTGCCGTCGTCGCGGGTGCGGGCTTACGGTCGGGGCGAGGATCAGCCGATCGCGTCGAACCTGAACCCCGAAGGCATGGCGTTGAACCGCCGGGTGGAAATCATCATTCGCCCGAACTGACGGCGAACCTCGTCGGGCGCCTTCGGCTTCTCTTCGGGGGGTTTCCCCGCAGGAGGAGCGTCGAAGACGCCGACGACGCGGCCCGGAACAGCAAAAGGCCCGAAGGTTTCCCTTCGGGCCTTTTGGTTGGGCTGACAGTGCTCAGTGCAGCTTGGCTTCGACCTGCCCGATGGCCTCGTCGATCGAGGCGGCAACGCCGGCAGCGGTGGATTGCCTGGCCAGGACGTCGCTTGCGGCGGCGATGGCCAGAGTTGCGGCCTGCTGGCGGACCTGACGGATGGCTGCTGCCTGCGCGCTGGCGATCTGATCCTCGGCGGCGGCAAGGCGGCGGGCGATTGCCGATTTCAGATCGGCCTTGGCCTGGGTCGCGGCAGCTTCGGCCTCGGCCCTGGCGGCGGCGACGATGCGCGCCGATTGCGCTTCGACCTCTTTCTGCTTGGCCTCGAAGCGGGCGAGCACGGCCTTGGCCTCGTCGCGAAGGGCGCGGGCTTCGTCCAGATCGGCCTTGATCCGAATGGCGCGGGCATCCAGAAGTCCGGTGATCTTCGCCGGTGCCTTGGCCCACAAGAGGATGCCGATGAACACCAGGAAGGCCAGAAGCATGACAAAGGTGGTGTTGTGCAGCGAAAAGAACGGACCCGAAGCCGCAAGCGCCGGAGTGCCGGCCAGCGTCAGAGCCGCAGGGAGAGTGAAGTTTTTCATGCGCTTACCCTTTCAGCCGGGCAGAGACCGCTGCCGCGACAGCCGGTGCGTCGGAAGTGCCGCCAAGGGCCTGCACCACCGCATCGGCGGTTTCGCGCGCCACGGTGGCGATGGCCTCGGCCGCGCCGGCGCGGATGTCTTCCATCGCCTTCGCCGCCTCGGCTGCCTTGACGCCAATCGCGGCATCGGCGGCCGCGGTGGCTGCATCCAGGTCTTTCTGGATATGGGCCTTGGTTTCCGCCACGATCTTTGCGGCATCTTCCCGCGCCCGAACCAGCGCGTCGTTATAGCTGCGTTCGGCCTGAACGGCCTTCTGCTTCAGCTCTTCGGCGGCCATCAGATCAGAGGTGATCGCGCCCTTGCGGGTGGCAATGACCGAGCCGATGCGCGGCAAGGCCACGCGCGACAGCACGAAATAGATGACGACAAGCGTCACCAGAAGCCAGAAGATCTGGTTCGGGAAGGTAGAGAAATCCAGCTGCGGCATTCCTGC
>JANMJC010000388.1:0-4348 GCA_031371185.1 Paracoccaceae bacterium
CGTGATCGACGGATTTTCGGCTTTGCGCGAAATTTTGTCGATCTCGTCGATATACACAATCCCGCGCTGCGCCCGCTCGACGTTGTAATCGGACGCTTGCAATAACTTCAGGATGATGTTTTCGACATCCTCGCCAACATAGCCCGCTTCGGTCAGCGTGGTGGCATCGGCCATGGTGAAGGGCACGTCCAGAATCCGCGCCAGCGTCTGCGCCAGCAAGGTCTTGCCGGTGCCGGTCGGCCCGATCAGCAGGATGTTGGATTTCGACAGCTCGATATCCGTCTTGGACGAATGGTTCAGCCGCTTGTAGTGGTTGTGCACCGCCACCGACAGCACGCGCTTGGCATGCATCTGGCCGACGACGTAATCATCCAGCACCTTGCAGATTTCGCGCGGTGTCGGCACCCCGTCGGAAGATTTCAGACCGGTGGTCTTGGTCTCTTCGCGGATGATGTCCATGCAAAGTTCGACGCATTCATCGCAGATGAACACCGTCGGGCCCGCGATCAGCTTGCGCACCTCGTGCTGGCTTTTGCCGCAGAAGGAGCAGTAAAGCGTGTTCTTGCTGTCGCTGCCGGTGTGAGTAGCCATCGGTATCCTCTGCGCTCCGCCTTTGGGCGACGTTAGGGGAAGTCTAGGCCAAGGCCCGCGCCTCCACAATCTGAAATTGGCACGGGCGCTTTCGCCCCCGGGCCCCGGGTTCATTTCGGGGCGTCTTCCTTGCCGCGATCGGCCAGAATTTCGTCGATCAGTCCCCAGGCCTTGGCATCTTCGGCGGACATGAAATTGTCGCGCTCCAGCCCGGCCTCGACCGTGGCAAGGTCGTTTCCGGTGTGACGCACATAGATATCGTTCAGGCGCCGCTTCAGCTTTTGCGTCTCGGCGGCGTGGATCATGATGTCGGTGGCCTGGCCCTGATAGCCGCCCGAGGGCTGGTGCACCATGACGCGGCTGTTGGGCAACGAGAACCGCATTCCCTTGTGACCGGCGGTCAGCAGAAGCGACCCCATCGACGCGGCCTGCCCGATCACCAGGGTCGAAACCTTGGGCCGGATATACTGCATCGTGTCATAGATCGACAGACCAGAGGTCACGACACCTCCCGGAGAGTTGATGTACATGGCGATTTCCTTGGACGGATTTTCCGCCTCAAGAAACAGCAACTGCGCGCAGATCAGGCTGGACATGCCATCGTGCACCGGGCCGGCCAGAAAGATGATCCGCTCTTTCAGGAGGCGCGAGTAGATGTCATAGGCCCGCTCGCCCCGGCTGGTCTGTTCAACCACCATCGGGACAAGGGTGTTCATGTAGGTGTCAATCGGATCGCGCATCGCTTTCGTCCTTCGCTCTCGCCACATCAGTAGCGCCACTTGGTTGCCAGAGTCTTAGTGCCGCGACCCGGGGGCTGCAAGGGCGGGCGGCAGATCAGGCCCTGTGCGCGATGACGATTTTTCCGGCCGATGGTCGGCTCAAAGCGCGGCCGCCCCGCCCCGCAGGCGCCCGCCCTACCCCGCAAAGACCCGCCGCGCCAGCACAACCCGCGCCAGGGCCGTGACCAGACACAGCGCGCCAAACCCCCAGGCCATGGGCGCAAAGCCCGCCGGCCACAGGCACAGGGCCACCATAAAAAGCACCGTCTCGGTGCCTTCCAAAAGCCCGACCGAGTAATACAAGGTCTTTTCGCCCTGCGCCTGCGTCTGCATGCCGCGCTTTTCCGCCATGATCGCAAAGCCCAGAAACGAGGCGCCATTGGCGTAAAAGCTGAACAGCAAGAAGGCCCCGGCCGCCGCATTCGCCGGATCGCGCAGCACGAAGGCCAGAGGCACCGCCCCGTAGAACACGAAGTCGCAGACGATATCCAGAAAGCCGCCGAAATCGGTCTTGACCGTGGCCCGCGCCACCGCCCCGTCAAGCCCATCGGCAAGACGCCCCGCCAGAAGCGGCACCAGACACAGGGCCGCGTTGGCCCCGAGGGCAAGCATGGCCGCCGCAGACAGGCCCAGGGCCAGACCGACCAGCGTGACCTGCGTGGCCGTCACGCCGCGCGCGGCAAGAGCGCGTCCGGCCCGGTTCAAACCGGGGTCGATGATGCGCCGCATGGCCCTGTCCAGCATCCTTGCTCCCTTGACGCCTTGCGGCCGCGCCGCCACCCTGACCTTCCGAACCTTTCACAAAGGACCGCGCCGATGTCCAGAGCCGCCCTGTTGTTGCCCGCCCTTCTGGCCGCCTGCGTCGTGATCCCGGCGGGGATGCATTATCCCGCCGATGACCAGCCTGTCACAGCCTGGCCCGCCAGCGCCGATTGCCCGGTTCCGGCGCGCAGTGCGGCCGACGCCCGGGCGCTTGTCGCCCTGATCAATGGCCAGCGCGCGCAGGCCGGTCTGGCCCCGCTGACGCTGTCGGCCCCCCTGTCCGACATCGCCCACCGCCATGCCTGCGACAACGCCGCGCGCCAAAGCGTCAGCCATGACGGCAGCGACGGGTCCGACCTTGCCGCGCGGCTGCACCGGGCTGGGGTCAGGGTCTCTCTCGCCGCCGAAAACACCGGTCTGGGGTTTTCCTCGCCCGGGATCGCGCTGGAATGGTGGATGGCCTCGCCGCCCCACCGCGCCAACATCCTGCGCCCCGAGATCACCCAGGTGGGGGTCGGACAGGCCGACGGCGTACCGCGCCCGACCTGGGTGCTGGATTTCGTCGCCCCAAGATAGGGAGAAGGTCGCGGCCCCCCCCTCCCCCATGCCCCGCCGCGCGCCGCCATCGACCCCAAAGGATCAACCCGGGCTTCGGGCCGCCCAGGGCCTCGGACACCCCCAGCCGAAGCGCGCCGCAGCGCCCAAAAAGATCAGCGTGGCAGGATCAACTCGGCCTTCAGACCGCCCAGGGCCTCGGACACCCCCAGCCGCAGCGCGCCGCCATGGGCCCGCGCGGCATCCGCCGCAATCGACAGCCCCAGACCCACGCCGCCGCCGCGATTGGGATTGCGCGCCTCGTCCAGCCGCTGAAACGGCTCGATCGCCCGGTCGCGCAGTTCGGGTGCGATCCCCGGCCCGTTGTCTTCGATCACAAAGACCACCGTGGTCGCGGTTTCGCGCAGCGACAGGCGCATCGTGGTGCCATGCCGCGCCGCATTGGCCGCAAGGTTCTCGACCGCCCGCGTGATCGCCTGCGGCCGCATCCGGATCATGGTCGACAGCACCTCGCCCGTTTCGACCCTGGCCCCCAGCCGACGGGTGCGGGCCGCGACATCGACCAGCAGCCCGGCCGGATCGGCAAGGACCGTCTCTTCCAGACTGTCGCCCCGGGCGAAGGCCAGGAATTCGTTCACCAGCCGCTCCATCTCCTCGACATCGGCCATCAGGGCCGCCACGTCGGCATCGGGCGGCAGGATCGACAGGCCCAGCTTCATCCGCGTCAAGGGCGTGCGCAGATCGTGGCTGACCCCTGACAGCATCAGGGTGCGGGTTTCGATCTGGCGGTCGATCCGGGCCCGCATCGCCAGAAACGCCGCCCCCGCCGCGCGCACCTCGGCGGCCCCGCGCGGACGATAGGGCAGGCTCTCGCCCCGGCCAAAAGCCTCGGCGGCATGGGCCAGACGGGTGATCGGGGTCACCTGATTGCGCAGAAAGACAAAGGCCACCGCCGTCATCAGCACCGAGGCCAGGATCATCACGGCCAAAAGCTGATGCGGATTGCTGGCCGATACCCGGGCCCGGTCAAAGCCGATCTGCAGCGCGCCCGCCTTTGGGGTCGCGATCCACAGCCATACCCTGCGCGGATCGCTTGTGACATCCAGACCGGTCAGCCCGGGCAAACCGTCATGCAGGACCTTCGCCATCGCGCGGCCCGAAAAGTCCAGCGCGCCGATCCGGTCGCCCGCAGGCTGGGCCGTCACCGGCGGCAGATGCGCCGTGATGTCCAGCGCCCCGGCCCTGCTTTGCGCCGCAAGAGCCGCCGCCGCTGCGGTCGGGGCCGCATCGACGCCCGACAACACATATTGCAACTCGACCAGGATTGACCGGGTCATCTGCCGGGTGACGCCTTCATAGTGGCGTTGGATAAAGGTGATGGACACCACCAGTTGAATCGCCACGATGGGAACGATCAGGATCAGGGCGGCGCGGCCATAAAGGCTGCGGGGCAACAGGGTTTTGAACGACAGGCGCATCGGGGCAACCTAGCTTCTGCGCGGGCTTTGGGAAAGGCTTGAAGATGGCGATGACCTGGCTGGAACCTGATCTGCGTTGCGTGCAGGCCGACAACCCCTCGGCCCTGACCGGGACCGGCACCAACACCTACCTGCTTGGCACGGGGGCGGTGGTGGTGATCGACCCCGGACCGGCCCTGCATG
>JANMJC010000394.1:0-4769 GCA_031371185.1 Paracoccaceae bacterium
CGCCAGCCTGACCGTGATGCGTTACGGCGGGGCGGCCTATCTGCTGGTCATCGCGTGGAAAAGCTGGTTGGCACCGGCACTGCGGCTTGGCCCCGGAGCGGGGTCCGCCGTGGCCGCCCTGCGCGGCGCCTTCTGGGTCAACCTTGCAAACCCCAAGACCGTGCTGTTCATCTTTGCCTTCCTGACCCCTTTCGCCGACCCCGCCCTTGGTCCGGTCGGCTGGCAGATCTTCGGCCTTGGGCTGGTCTTCGCCGTGACCGGCACCCTGGTGACGGCAGCTTATGGGGCTGCGGCGGGGATGGCTGGTCAAACCCTGGCCCAACGCTTAAGCATCCTCAACAAGATTGCGGCCCTGGTCTTTGTCGGGCTTGCGGGCAAACTGATCTTTCTGGAGTGAGCGATGGCGGTGATTATGCTTCTGGACGGCGGCATGGGTCAGGAATTGGTGGCGCGGTCGGGCGATGAGCCCACGCCCCTGTGGGCGACCCGCGTGATGATCGACCACCCCGGCTTGGTGCGCGACATTCACGGCGACTATTTTGCCGCGGGTGCCTCGGTGGCCACAACCAACACCTATGCCATCCACCATGACCGGCTGGAACGCTTCGGGATGGATCCTCTGTTTCACGCCCTGCACCTGCGCGCCCTTGCCGAAGCGCATGAGGCGCGCGGCGCGCATGGCCGGGGGTTGATCGCGGGCTCCATGGGGCCATTGGTTGCCAGCTATCGCCCGGAAGTGACGCAGGATGTGGCCACCGCCGCCCCGAAATATGCCGAGATCGCCACGATCTTGGGCCCCCATGTCGATGTGATCCTGTGCTAAACCATGGCCTCGATCGAGATGTGCGAAGGGGCGGTCAAGGGGGGGCTGGCGTCGGGCAGACCGGTCTGGCTGTCGATCTCGGTCGATGACCACGACGGATCCTGCCTGCGCTCGGGCGAGAAGGTGTCGGATCTTGAGCGGCTGCTTGCGGACTATCCGGTGGCGGCGGTTCTGGCCAACTGCTCGGTTCCCGAGGCGATGGCGGCGGCGATGGCGGGGCTGAAACCTTTTGGCCTGCCCTTTGGCGCCTATGCCAACGGCTTTACCCATATTTCCGGCAATTTCCTGAAGGACGCGTCGACGGTCAAGGAACTGACCCATCGTCACGATCTGACCCCCGAAAAATACGCCGAATTTGCGCTGGAATGGGTGGCGATGGGGGCCACGATCGTCGGGGGCTGCTGCGAGGTCGGTCCGGCCCATATCCGTCATCTTGCCGAACGGCTGGCGACTGCGGGGCACCGCGTTCTGTGATCCGGCCCCTGCTGCCCGATTTCGTCTACGCCCCACCCGATGTGCCGCTTTCGATCCAGTATGAGGACAAGCACATCGTCGTCGTCGAAAAGCCCGCCGGGCTCTTGTCAGTTCCGGGCAAGCTGGAGGGGCGCGGCGATTGCATGATCGGGCGCCTGCAAGCCGCGCGGTGGGATGCGCTGTTGGTCCACCGGCTGGATTGTGACACCTCGGGCGTGATGATCTTTGCCCGCACCAAGCAGGCGCAGGGTTTTCTGGGCCAGGAATTTGAAAAGCGCCGGGCACGCAAGACCTATATCGCAAGGGTCAAGGGCGAGGTTGCGGGCGAGGCGGGGCATATTGACCTGCCGATGGGGTCGGACTGGCCCAACCGCCCGCGCCAGAAGATCGACCCTGAAAACGGCCGCCCCGCCCAGACCGACTGGCAGGTGATCGCGCGCGCCCCCGGAGAGACCCGGCTGCGCCTGTCACCTCTGACCGGTCGCAGTCATCAGTTGCGCGTGCATATGCTGGCGCTTGGCCATGTGATTCTGGGCGATCCGATTTACGACGTGGCCGGGGCCGCTGCCTGGCCGCGCCTGATGCTGCACGCCGAATCCCTGGCCCTGCACCATCCCGATACCGGCCAATGGATCAGTTTCACCGCCCCCTGCCCTTTCTAAAGGCTGGATTTTCGGTCCTGAAGTGGCGTTAACCTTGTTTCAAGCAGTTGCGCGTCTGATGACCGGCGAAAGGTGGCCCCATGTCTGTGTTGATTTCTCTTTTGCGCTCGGTCTTCGAACCGCGTTTCGCGGCGGTGACCCTGTCCATGCTGGCCGCGCTGTTGTTCTTCGCCCTTGTGCCCGTCCTGCCACAGGATGCCTGGTTTCTGCTTCCTCTGGCATTGGTCGCCTCGGGGCTGGCGGCGGTGGGTCTGCATGACCTGAGCCAGACGCGCCACGCCATTCTGCGCAACTATCCCATTCTGGCCCATCTGCGCTTTTTTCTGGAGGATATCCGCCCCGAACTGCGGCAATATTTCTTTGAGGGCGACAAGGACGGTGCGCCGTTTCCGCGTGACAAGCGGGCCATCGTCTATCAGCGCGCCAAAAAGGACCTCGACAAGCGGCCCTTTGGCACCCAGTTCGACGTCTATCAGGAACAATACGAATGGCTGCATCACTCGCTGGCGCCCAAGCCTGACCAGCCGGTTGATCAGATGCGCGTTGTGGTGGGCACGGGTGCGCGGGCCTATTCGGCCTCTTTGCTGAACATTTCCGCGATGAGCTACGGGGCCCTGTCGGCCAATGCGATCCGGTCGCTGAACAAGGGCGCCAAGGCGGGCCAGTTCTTTCACGACACCGGCGAAGGCGGCGTATCGCCCTATCACCGCGAATTTGGCGGCGATCTCGTGTGGGAGGTGGGGTCGGGCTATTTCGGCTGTCGCGCCGATGGGGGCGGTTTTGATCCGGCCCGTTTTGCCGCCACCGCCCAGGAGGACCAGATCAAGATGGTCGAGTTGAAACTGTCGCAGGGCGCAAAGCCCGGCCATGGCGGGGTGTTGCCGGCCGCCAAGGTTTCGGCCGAAATCGCGGCGATCCGGGGCGTGCCGATGGGCCAGGACTGCGTATCCCCCGCCTCCCATTCGGCCTTTTCCACGCCGGTCGGGCTCTTGGAAATGGTGGCGAAGATGCGCGATCTGTCCGGGGGAAAACCGGCGGGGTTCAAGCTGTGCATCGGGCACAACTGGGAATTCATGGCGATCTGCAAGGTGATGCTGGAAACCGGCATCACCCCCGATTTCATCGTGATCGACGGCAAAGAAGGCGGTACCGGCGCCGCGCCGCTGGAGTTCATGGATTATGTCGGCATGCCCCTGCGCGACGGGCTGACCTTCGCGCACAACGCGCTG
The DNA here is from genome assembly GCA_031371185.1 of Paracoccaceae bacterium. GTDB lineage: Bacteria > Pseudomonadota > Alphaproteobacteria > Rhodobacterales > Rhodobacteraceae > CAIYZT01. Next base: position 3,189 of record JANMJC010000394.1, read on the forward strand.
GTCGGCGTGGGTCTGCGCGACCGCATCCGCATCGGCGCCAGCGGCAAGATCACCTCGGCCTTTGACATGGCGCGGATTCTGGCGCTTGGGGCGGATTGGTGCAATGCCGCGCGCGGCTTCATGTTCGCGGTCGGCTGCATTCAGGCCCAGTCGTGCCATACCGGCCTGTGCCCCACGGGCGTGACCACGCAAGACCCGGTGCGCCAGCGTGCTCTGGTGGTGCCCGACAAGGCGCTGAGGGTGACGAATTTTCACCACAACACCCTGCATGCCCTGTCCGAACTGGTGGCGGCGGCCGGACTGGATCAGCCCGCCGATCTGCGCCCGCACCACTTTCTGCGCCGCGCCTCATCGGACCGGGTGATTTCCTTTGCCGAGCAGTACGAAATGCTGCAACCGGGACAGTTGCTGTCCGACCCAACCTCAAGCCCAAGGTTTCACGAGGCATGGGCGACCTCTTCGGCCCACAGTTTTGCCCGCGCCACATAGGGCATCGCGGCGGTATCCGACCTGAAACCGGGGCCGCCGGGCAAGGTGAACGGCACAGCCTGGGGGCGGCGTCAGAATGTGCGCCCCAGTTTACGCCCCTCGTAAAACGCATAGGCCGCAAGTCGCGGCGCGGTGCAATCACCGATCCGGTGGGTCTGCTTGCCCGCAAAGGTTTCGGGCCAGGGATCGAAGGCGCGGTTGGTGGTGGCCATGACCAGTGCCGAGGTGGCCAGAGTTTCCTCGGCCCCGGTCAGCATGTTGCGCACCGTCACGCCATTGCCGTGCCAGCGCGTCAGGCAATGTTCGGTCAGGAATTTCACCCCCAGTTGCGCCATGCGCCGCCGGGCCGCGCCGTCGGCCGCGGTACGGGCAATTTCCTTGCCCACAAAGGCCTCGGGCGTGACGATGGTCACCTGTTTGCCCTGCTCGGCCAAAGCCCAGGCAGTGCCCACGCCGCGCCAATTCGACCCTTCATCATAGATCACCACCGCATCGCCCAACCGGGCCTCGCGCCGCAAGACCGCCTCGGGCGACCACACTCCCCCCGCCTCGATGCCCGGCAGGCGCTTGTGCTGGGGCTGCCAGCGTTGAAAGCCGTCCTCGTCGGGCAGTGACCCGGTGGCAAGGATGACGACCTGCGAAGGGTGGGCGGCGATTTCGTCGGCGTCAAGAAACGTGTTCAGCCGCAGCGTGACGCCCAGCTTTGTGAACTGATGTTCATACCAATTCATCAGGTCCAGGATCTGCGCCCGGCGTGGCTGCATCCCCGCCAGCCGGAACTGCCCGCCGACCTGCGGCAGGGCCTCGACCACCTCCACCCGATGCCCCCGTTCGCCCGCAACGCGCGCCGCCTCCAGCCCCGCAGGCCCCGCCCCCACGACCAGCACGTCGCGCGGGGTTTCAGCGCACACGAACCGATCTCCGCCCCATTCAAACTCGCGGCCCACCGAGGGATTGATCAGACAGGAAATCCAGTAGTCGCGGCTGCGGCGGCCCCAGCACATCTGGTTGCAGGAGATACAACCGCGAATATCCTCCGCCCGCCCCTCGGTCACTTTGCGGGCCAGATGCGGGTCGGCGATCTGGCCGCGG
>JANMJC010000457.1:0-2202 GCA_031371185.1 Paracoccaceae bacterium
GGGCGGCAGATCGGTGGCGTCAACGCCGTCGATCGCGATGGTGCCGCCCGAGGTGTCTTCCAGCCCGGCGATCAGGCGCAGCAGCGTGGATTTGCCGCAGCCCGAGGGGCCGACGAAAACCACGAATTCGCCGTTTTCGATGGTCAGGTCGATGCCGGGAATGACATCGGTGGCGCCAAAGGACTTGCGGACAGAGTTGAGCGTTATTTTACCCATGATGCCTCACTTCACCGCGCCAAAGGTCAGGCCGCGGACGAGTTGTTTCTGGCTGAACCAGCCCATGATCAGAATAGGAGCGATGGCCATGGTCGAGGCCGCCGACAGTTTGGCGTAGAACAGGCCCTGTGGGGCCGAAAAGCTGGCGATGAAGGCGGAAAGCGGTGCGGCATCGACCGTGGTCAGGGTGATGGTCCAGAACGCCTCGTTCCAGGCCAGGATGATGTTGAGCAGCATGGTCGAGGCGATGCCGGGCACGGCCATCGGCGTCAGGACATACAGGATCTCGTTGCGCAAAGACGCGCCGTCCATGCGGGCGGCCTCTAGTATCTCGGCAGGGATTTCCTTGAAATAGGTGTACAGCATCCACACGATGATCGGCAGGTTCATCAGCATCAGCGCCAGCACAAGGCCGGTGCGGGTGTCAAACAGCCCGGTCCACTGGAACAACAGATACATCGGGATCAGAACGGCGGCGGCGGGCATCATCTTGGTGGACAGCATCCACATCAGCAGGTCCTTGGTCTTGTTGCCCGGCACGAAGGCCATCGACCAGGCGGCCGGAATGGCGATCAGAAGACCCACCAGCGTCGATCCGACCGAGATGACCACCGAGTTCCAGAAAAAGCGCGGATAATCCGAGCGTTGCCAGACCTCGGCATAGTTTTCCAGCGTCCAGTCCGCGCCCAGGAATTCGGGCGGTGAGGCCACCGCGCTGGCTTCGGTCTTGAAGCTGGTCAGGATGGTCCACAGGACCGGAAAGAAGATCAGCAGGGCCACGGCCCAGGCGGCGGCGGTGTAGGCGATCTTGCGGTTGCGGCTGACAACGCGTGCCATGTGTGTTGCTCCCTCAGGCGTCCAGGTTCTTGCCGATGCCGCGCATCAGGAAGATGGCCATGATATTGGCCAGAATGACGGCGATGATCCCGCCTGCCGCCGCGCGCCCGATATCCTTGGCGATGACTGCCTGCTTGTAGATCATGTAGGGCAAGGTGGTCGAGGCGTTGCCGGGTCCGCCCTGGGTGGTGGTGAATATCTCGCCGAAGATGCCCAGAAGAAAGATGGTCTGGATCAGCACGACGACGGTGATCGACCGCTTCAGATGCGGCAGAACGATATAGCGGAACCGGCTGACCGCTCCGGCGCCATCCATCTCGGCCGCTTCCATTTGCTCCGAGGACATGGATTGCAGCGCGGTCAGCAGGATCAGCGTCGCAAAGGGCAGCCATTCCCACGACACGATGAAGATCACCGAGGACATCGGATAGCTTTCCAGAAACAGGATCGGCTGAAACCCCATTCCCTGCGCGATCGAGGCAAACATGCCGTTCTGCGGGTGCATGAACAGGTTTTCCCAGATCGAGGCGGCGACGGGCGGCATGACGAAGAAGGGCGAGATCACCAGAATGCGCAGCGGGCCCTGGCCCCAGACCGGTTGGTCGATCAACAGGGCAATCAGAACCCCCAGCACGACGGTGATGGCCAGAACACCGCCGACCAGCGCCAGGGTGTTGGATATGGCCTGCCAGAAATCAGGAGAGTTGAAAAACCACATGAAGTTGCGGAAACCGGCCCAGCCGTTTCGTTCGGGCGACAACAGGCGGTAGACCCGGAACGCATAGTAGATCGTCATGGCCAGCGGCACGATCATCCAGATGAACAGGACGATCACCGAGGGCGCGACCATCAGACGGGCAGCGGAGCGTGAGGATTGCGTGGCCACGGGTGTCTCCTGTGAAGGCGCGGGATAGGGCGGAGCTTGGTCGGGGCTTGGTCGGGGCTGATCCGGGGGGCACCGGCCTTGGCCGGGCAAATCCCCCCGCACCTTTGGAGTTGCGGGGGAGTAGGAAAACCCGGCCCGATGGGGGCCGGGTCAGGGTCTTACTTGATGTAACCGGCCGAGGTCATTTCTTCGGTCGCAAGCGCCTGAGCTTCGGCCAAAGCCTCGTCCACGGTCTTCTGTCCGGCAAGAGCGGCCGAGAAGAT
>JANMJC010000511.1:0-10056 GCA_031371185.1 Paracoccaceae bacterium
GCGCAACGCACTTCCGGCGCAGACCGATCCGGTCGGTATAGGCGATTGCTGCCATCTGCGCCGCAGTCAAGGGCCCAAACGAACCTACACGCGGAACGGCCCGCTCCAACCGGCGCGCGTCTGCCCGGACCCGCGCGACGCCCGGGCGCGACAGGGCATGGGGCTGCGACGCCTCGAACTTTGCCGGATCGTCAAGGGCCTGCAAGCGCAGGACCATGTCCGGCGGGGCACCGCGCAGGGGATCACGTTCGCCCATCAAGGCGGCCAGCCCGGCCGCCGAGGGCCCGGCGAGCGCCAGCATATGGGCCAGTCGCGGATGCAGCGGCAGTTGGGCCAGCCTGCGCCCGTGGTCGGTGATCCGCCCGTCTGCCAGCGCGCCCAACCGCACCAGCAGCGCCTGCGCCTCGGCCATCGGGCCGGGCGGCGGCGGGGTCAGAAACGGCAGATCCGTGGCCCCCCACAGCGCCAGTTCCAGCGCCAGCCCCGTCAGATCCGCCGCCGCGATCTCGGGGGGCGGAAAGGCCGCAAGACCGCCCTCTTCGCCTTTGGACCACATCCGATAGCAGACCCCCTCCGCCACCCGGCCGGCGCGACCCCGGCGCTGTTCGGCCTCGGCCCTGGTCACCCGCTCGGTCACCAACCGGGACATGCCGGAGTTCGGGTCGAACCTGGCGCGCCGCGACTGGCCGCCATCGACCACGACGCGGATATCGGGCAGCGTCAGCGAGGTTTCCGCAATCGAGGTCGCCAGTACCACCTTGCGCCCGGGGGCCGGGGCCAAAGCGGCGCGCTGCGCGGAAAACTCCATCGCGCCGAAAAGCGGCCGGATTGAAAAGCCATCGCCCAGACGCCCGGACAGGACCTGTTCGACCCGGCGAATTTCGCCCTCTCCGGGCAGGAAAACCAGAATGCCGCCGGTCGCCGTTTCTTCGGCCGCCTGCATCACCAGACCGGCAAGCGCCGTCTCGAAGCGCAGGCTGGCATCGACCGGGCGGGGCAGCCAGCGGGTCTGCACCCCGAACGCCCGCCCTGCCGAGGTGATCAGCGGCGCATCGCCCATCAGGGCGGCCACCGGGCCTGCGTCCAGCGTGGCCGACATCACGATCAGCGCAAGGTCGGGCCGCAGCGCGCCGCGAACTTCCAAGGCCAGTGCAAGGCCCAGATCGGCGTTCAGGCTGCGCTCGTGAAACTCGTCAAAGATCAGACAGCCGATGCCGGGCAATTCGGGATTGTCCTGGATCATCCGGGTCAGGATGCCTTCGGTCACCACCTCGACCTTCGTGTCTCGCGACACGCGGGCCTCGCCGCGTATCCGGTAGCCGATGGTCGCGCCCACCGCTTCGCCCAGGGTTTCGGCCATGCGTTCGGCGGCGGCCCGCGCGGCCAGACGGCGCGGCTCCAGCATCACGATGCGGCCGGCGATCAATCCGCTTGCCAGCAGGTCCAGCGGCACCAGCGTGGTCTTGCCCGCCCCGGGCGGGGCCTGCAGCACGGCCAGCCCGCGCGCGGCAATCGCGGCGCGCAGGGCGGGCAGGGCGTCATGGATCGGCAGGTCGGTCATCAGCCTGTCATGCCAATCTGCCGCCCCTTTGACCAGAGTGATCCCGCAAAGCGGCCAGGGCCGCAAGCCTTTTCCCCCCGATCCGCGCGCAAGAGCGCGCGGATCGGGGATGCGGGCGATCTGGACAAACGCCATGGCCCGTGCAACCCCTGTCAGCGCATTCCCCCCCGTCTTTCCAACCCCAAGACCCTGCCCATGACACCGATCACCGCCCGGTCCATCCTGTTGAAGGCCCGTCCGCAGGGCTGGCCCAAACCCGGCGACTTCGCCATGGTCACGGCCTTCCTGCCAGATCCCGGCCCGGGCGAGGTGGTGCTGCAAAGCCTGTGGTTGTCGCTGGACCCCTATATGCGCGGAAGGATGAACGCCGGGGCCTCTTACGCGCCGGGGGTTGATCTGGGCCAGCCCTTGACCTGCGAAGCGGTGGCGCGGGTTCTGGCCTCGGGCGATGCCGCCTTTGTCCCGGGCGATCTGGTGTTGGTGCATGATTTCTGGCGCGATCACATGCTGCGCCGCGCCACCGATCTGCGCAAACTGGACCCCGCCCTTGCGCCGGTGCAAACCGCCCTTGGGGTTCTGGGCATGCCGGGGCTGACGGCTTATGCGGGCCTTAAACACATCGGCAAGCCTCGGGCGGGCGAGACCGTGGTGGTGGCCGCCGCATCGGGGGCGGTGGGAAGTCTGGTCGGCCAGATCGCAAAGCTGGCCGGGGCGCGGGTGGTCGGGCTGGCGGGCGGCGCGGAAAAGTGCGCCCATGTCGCCGGCGAGCTTGGCTTTGACGCCTGCATCGACCGGACCGCTCCCGACATGGCTGCGCGCCTTGCCGCAGCCTGCCCGGATGGCATCGACGTCTATTTCGAACTGGTCGGCGGGGCGGTCTGGGCAGCGGTTCTGCCGCTGCTGAACCCCTTTGCCCGCGTGCCGGTCTGCGGCACCATTGCCACCTACAATGACACCGCCCCGCCCCCCGGGCCCGACATGACCGCCGCCTTGATGCGGAGTGTTCTGGTGAAAAGCCTGACCCTGCGCGGCTTTATCGTGTCGGAATTCGGCGCCGATGCGGCCGAGTTCCAGGGGCTTATGGCGGGATGGCTGGCCTCGGGTGCGGTCAGGTATCGTGAGGATGTGACCCATGGGCTGGACCAGATGGTTGGGGCCTTCATCGCCATGCTGGGGGGCGGCAATTTCGGCAAGACCCTGATCCATCTGGCGGACTGATGCGGCGGCCCGGTTGCGGGGGCACTGTGCCAAAACCGACCCTGTGGAGGGTCAGACCGGGCTTGGCCCCTTTCCCTCGGACGAAACTCTTGCCACAAAGGGCCATGGAACCCGACCCTGATCTGCACGAAACCGCGCGGCGCATCGCCTCTGGCGACCGGCGGGCGCTGGCGCGGGCAATCACGCTGGTGGAAAGCGCGCGCGCCGATCACCGGGCACAGGCGCTCGCATTGCTGGGGGTGCTGGGAACGGCGCGTCAGGCCCTGCGCATCGGCCTGTCGGGCACGCCCGGCGTTGGCAAGTCCACCTTCATCGAGGCGTTCGGCCTGATGCTGACCGGATCGGGCCTGAAGGTGGCGGTTCTGGCGGTTGACCCGTCGTCGGTGCGCTCGGGCGGGTCGATCCTGGGCGACAAGACCCGGATGGAGCGTCTGTCGCGCGATCCGCTGGCCTTCATCCGGCCCTCGCCGTCGCAAAGCCAGTTGGGCGGCGTGGCGCGCCGCACGCGCGAGGCGGTGGCGCTGTGCGAGGCCTCGGGGTTTGACGTGGTCCTGATCGAAACCGTGGGCGTGGGGCAATCCGAAACCGTGGTGGCCGAATTGTGCGACCTGTTCATCCTGCTTCTGGCCCCGGCGGGGGGCGACGAATTGCAGGGCGTCAAGCGCGGCATCATGGAAATGGCCGATCTGATCTTGGTCAACAAGGCCGATGGCGATCTGAAATCGGCGGCGCTGCGCACCTGTGCCGACTATGCAGGCGCGCTGCGCCTGTTGCGCCGCCGCCCGCAGGACCCGAGCGATTTTCCCAAGGCGATGACGGTTTCGGCGCTGGAAACCCATGGCTTGTCAACGGCCTGGGCCGAGATGCAGGCCCTTGCGCGGTGGCGGCGCGATCAAGGCCATTGGGCCGCCCGACGCGCGGCACAGGCGCAACACTGGTTTGGTCAAGAGGTGCGACAGGGCCTGCTGTCGGTTCTGGGCCGCGAACCCGCCAAGGGGCTTCTGGCGCGTCTGGGCCATGAGGTCGCCGCAGGCCGCAAGACGCCCGAGGCCGCCGCCGCCGAAATGCTGAGGCTTCTGGGGCGCGGTTGAGGCGGGGTGAGAAGGCCAGATCGGCCTGTCTGCGGGTGCAGAAAATTTCGCTCATCAGCTTACTCCGCTCCGACCCAGGGAAACCTTCCTTTTCACGCCTCCCATGGCCGAGGCCATCGCCGAGGTCACGCGGTGCGCGTTCCGCAGTCCAGCCGGGGCCCAAAGCCCCGGCCAGCGCCTGACCTGCCCTCGGGCAGGCGCTTCTCGCCCGCCCCAGGTCAGGCGCTGGCCTTTGTTACCTTGGCGGAACCGGTCGGGCTGAACCTTGGTCGCTGTGGGCGGGGAAAAGCTGGGCTTTTCCTTTTCCGCCCGATCAGGGCGGGAATGCAGGTTCTCGCCAACGGGCGGCCCAATCGCCACTTTGGCACCCTATTCGGGGTCCGCCGTGCCCAACCCCGCCCAAAATCAATTCACCGGCAATCCATCCTGATACACCTTGCGGCCCGCGACCCAGACCGCATGGGTGGCGCGGTCGTCGCCCATCATGATGGTGGGGAAAAGCGCCTGCCAGATATCCTTTGCCCGCCGGGTCGCCTGTTCGATGGCCGGGGTCGAGGCCAGGTCGATGACCACCAGATCGGCCTCCATCCCCGGGGCGATGTTGCCGATCATCGTATCGGCATGCAGCGCCCGTGCCGAGCCGACCGTTGCCAACCACCACAATTGCGCCGGATGCAGCGCGCACCCGCGCAACTGGCCGATCTCGTAGGCCGCAGCCATGGTGCGCAGCATCGAAAACGACGACCCGCCCCCGGTGTCGGTGGCCAGCCCAACCCGAAAGCCCGCAGCCTTCAGCCCGCCCATGTCGAACAGCCCCGAGCCGATGAAGGTGTTCGATGTCGGGCAATGGATCAGGCTGGCGTCCACTTCGGCCAGACGGGCCTTTTCGCGGTCCTCCAGCCAGATCGCATGGCCATAAAGCCCGCCCTTGCCCAGAAGGCCATGCGCCTCGTAGGTGTCAAGATAGTCGCGGGCATCGGGGTACAGCGACCTGACCCAGGCGATTTCGTCGGTCTGTTCGGACAGATGGGTCTGCATCAGACAGCCGGGGTTTTCCGCCCAAAGCGCCCCCATCGCCGCCAACTGGTCGGGGGTAGAGGTGGGCGAGAACCGCGGCGTGATCACATAGGACGCGCGGCCAATACCGTGCCATTTGGCCAGCAGGGCGCGGCTGTCGTCATAGGCGGATTGCGCGGTGTCCCGCAGGCCGGGCGGCGCATTGCGGTCCATGCAGGTCTTGCCGGCCCAGACCCTTTGGCCATGCCGGGCCGCCGCGGCGAAAAAGGCATCGACCGAGGCGGGATGGATCGTGCAATAGCTGCACACCGACGTGGTGCCGTTCGACAGGGTCAGATCGAAATAACGCACCGCCACCTTGGCCGCATAGGCGGGATCGGCAAAGCGCATCTCTTCGGGAAAGGTGTACAGGTTCAGCCAGTCGATCAGACGCTTGCCCCAGGAGGCGATCATCGCGGTTTGCGGGTAATGGGCATGGGCGTCGATGAAGCCGGCCGAAATCAGGTGCTGGCCATAGTCGGTGACCCGGGCCTCGGGATAGGCCGCGCGCATGGCAGCCGCCTCTCCGACGGCGAGGATCCTGCCGGCCTTGACCACGACGCCCCCCTGCGACAGGTGGCGCGCAGCCCCCGGTCCGGCGTCAAAGGGGTCAGCGTCAAAGGACAGGACCTGCCCCAGAAGTAGATCAGCCATCGGCGCTCCCCGTTTGGTCCTGTTTAGACTAGAACTTTCTGACTTTGTGGTAAATTTCCAAACTCCCCCTGTTTCCTTGAAACAGCTTTCGCTAAGGATGGACAATGACGGCCCAGGCCGGGGCATCGGCCAAAGGGGGCGGACGTGGCGGAAGATCTGGTCACCATGGACGAAGACGAGCTGGACGCCCCCCGCGTCTCGGCCATTCTGGAGGCCGTCGAGGCGCAGGATACCGCGCGGATCACCGCCCTTCTGGAACCGCTGCACGCCGCCGACATCGCCGACCTTCTGGAACAGATCGGCACCGCCGAGCGCGCCACCCTTCTGCGGCTGTGGTCGGGCGAGATCGACGGCGAAATCCTGTCGGAAATCGACGAGTCGATCCGCGAAGAGGTGATCGACGCGCTGCCCGATTCCGTGGTGGCCGAAGCCATGCGCGAGTTGGACACCGACGATCTGGTGGACATTCTTGAAGATCTGGACGCGGTCGGTCAGGGCAAGATCCTGGACGCGCTGGAACTGGTCGACCGCATGGCGGTTGAACAGGCGATGGCCTATCCCGAAGGATCGGCCGGTCGCCTGATGCAGCGCGAGGTGGTTCTGGCCCCCGAACACTGGACCGTGGGCGAAGCGATCGACTTTCTGCGTGCCTCGCCCGCCTTGCCCGACCAGTTCTATCACGTCATCCTGACCGACCCAAGGCTGAAGCCGACCGGCTATGTCACCCTGGGTCGGGTGCTGTCGTCGCGGCGCGACATCCGGCTGCGCGACATCTGCGAAGACAGTTTCCGCACCATCGACGCCACCGACCCCGAAGGCGACGTCGCCTATATGTTCAACCAGTATCACCTGATTTCCTGCCCCGTGGTCGACCCGGATGGCCGTCTGGTGGGCGTGATCACCATCGACGACGCCATGAACGTGCTGGACGAAGAGCATGAAGAGGACATGCTGTTGCTGGCCGGTGTGGGCGAGGAAGCCTCGATCTCGGACGGGGCCCTGGCGACGGCGCGGCAAAGGCTGCCCTGGCTGGTGATCAATCTGTGCACCGCGTCGCTGTCGGCACTGGTGATCAGCCAGTTTCAGGCCACGCTGGCGGCGGTGGTGGCGCTGGCGTCGCTGATGCCGATCGTCGCTTCGACCGGGGGGATCGCGGGCACCCAGTCGCTGACGGTGGCGGTGCGTGCGCTGGCGACGCGCGACCTGACCTCGTCCAACGCGCGGCGCGTCGTGATGCGCGAGTTGGGGGCAGGGGTGCTGAACGGTATGGGGCTTGCCCTGATCCTGGGCTGTGCGGGTGGGTTGATCTTTTGGGATGTCCGGCTGGGGCTCGTTCTCGGGATGGCGATGATCGTCAACCAGATCGTCGCGGCCCTGGGCGGGGTTCTGGTGCCCTTGACGCTGGAACGCTTCGGGCTGGACCCGGCGCTGGCCTCGGGCACCTTCGTGACCACCTTGACCGACGTGATGGGGTTTTTCGCCTTTCTGGGGCTGGCGTCGGTGATGCTGATATGACCGAAATCGCCGAGGTCAAGGCGGCGGCGCGCAAGGCGGCCTTTGCCCTGCGCAAAGAGGCCTTCGCGCGCGGGCAGGGGCAGGCCGCCGAAATTCTGGCGGATTATCTGGCGCAACATGCCGAGCGCGCGCTGTCCGGCTACATGCCGATGCGCACCGAGATCGACCCGCTGGCCGCGATGGCCGCGCATCTGGGGCCGGTGGGGGTGCCGGTGATCCAGGGGGCGGGGCAGGCGTTGAAATTCCGCCAGTGGAGTGTCACGGCAAGCATGGTCGCGGGCGGATTTGGCGCGCTGATCCCGGCCGAGGGGCCCTGGATCGAACCCGAAGTGCTGATCGTGCCGCTGTTGGCCTTTGACGCGCGCGGCTATCGTCTGGGCTATGGCGGCGGATTTTACGACCGCACCTTGCAGGGCCTGCGGGCGCGGCGGCCGACCCTGGCCATCGGTTTCGCCTTTGCCGCGCAAGAGGTGGCCGAGGTGCCGATCGAACCTGTCGATCAGCGGCTGGACGGCGTGGTGACCGAGCGGGGGGTCGTGACGTTTTCCTGAGCGGCGCCTCATTTCTTCATCGGGCTGCAAGAAACACCTGCCCGGCACTGACAAAAGGACCTTGACCGATGACCCAGACCATCCTTGACGCCACCCTGGCCGCAGCCCTGCAGGACGGCCCGACGCTGAAAGCCGACGGCACCTCGCGGCGGCGCTTGCCGGAAGGGGCGACGATTTACCAGCGGCCGATCCATGTCGATGACCGGGGCGAGTTGCAGGAGATCTATAGCGCCGGCTGGCCCGTCGATGATATTCCGGTCAGCCATCTGTACATGACCACCCTGCGCCCCAACATCGTGAAGGGCTGGAACCTGCACAAGCTGCACAAGGACCGCTATTTTCTGATCATCGGCACCATGCAGGTGGTGATGTACGATCCGCGCCCCGACAGCGCGACCTTTGGCGAGGTGTTTTCGGTGACGCTCAGCGAGCGCGAGCGTTTCGTGCTGACGGTGCCCGAATTTGCCTGGCACGCCGATGACAACTGCGGGGCCAGCGAAGCGATCTTCGTGAACCTGCCGACCGTCGGGTTCGATGCCGCCGCACCCGACAAGTACCGCCTGCCCATCGACAGCCCGCTGATCCCCTACCGCTTTCCGGCCACCGCGCGCGGCTATTGACCGTGGCTGGTCCGCGCTTCTCCATCCTGCTGCCCACCCACAACCGCCCCGAGGTGTTGGGTCTGGCCATCGCATCGGTGCTGGCGCAGACCCGGCCCGATTGGGAGTTGCTGGTGGTGGGCGATGGCTGCACCGATGGGACGGCGGCTTTGATGGCGGGGTATGACGACGCGCGCATTCGCTGGTTCGATCTGCCGAAGGGCCCGGGCTTTGGCTATGGCAACCGCAACCTTGCCTTGCAGCAGGCCAAGGGCGATCTGATTGCCTTTCTGGGCCACGACAATCTGTATTTCCGCGACCACCTTGACCGGATGGACGCGATGTTCGTGCTGGACCAGACGATGTTCGCCTATTCACGGCCCCTGTACATTGATGACGACGGGGTGATCGTGCCTTTCTATGTCAATCTGGCGCTTGGGCGGCCGCGGCGCGAATTCCTGAAGATGAACAACGTTCTGCCCGCCACTCCCATCGTGCACCGCCGAAGCTGTCTGGACGAGGTCGGCTATTGGGACGAGACCATGGAGTCTGAAGGCGACTGGGACATGTGGAAGCGCATCCTGACCGCCTATCCCCGGGGCATAAGGTGTCAGCGCATCGCGACCTGCCTGCATTTTCGCGCCTCGTGGCGCCGCGCCAAGATCTGGGCGCCGCCGCCCCTTGCCTATATGCGGGCCCTGCACGAACAGGCGGTGTGGTATCCCGAACCGTTCGATCTGAAACTGCAGGCCGAGGGCGGGCTGCCGCAGGAACAGGTCTGGAAGCAGATGCAGGACGAGCCCGAGAATTTCGTCGCCCGCATCCGCCACAATTGCGACCTGCTGGAAGATCATCTGGCGTGGTCCGCGCAGATGGATGCGAACTTTCTGTAACGGGCCGGGGCCTTACGGGGTCAACGCCCCTTTTCCGTCGATCAGGGCCTGGGCAAAGGCGCGAAAGCGCAGGTCACCCAGACCGTTGCTGCCGCGGCCGGATTTGACGACCACAACGTCGCCGTCGCGCAAGCTGGCGCGCAGGGCGGCGTAAAGTGCCGAAACCGAAGTGTCTTCATGCGCGCCTTGCCGGGCCGGGGACAGGGCATCGTGCAGGCCCCTCATCAGCGGCCCCCAGGTAAAGCACAGGTCGGTCCGGCTGGCTTCGACCGTGATGGCCAAAGCGACATGCTGGGCCACCTCGTCCGCGCCGATGTGGCCGATCTCGCCCAGAACGGCGATGCGGCGGCCCATCGGCCCCGGTTGGGCAAGGTCCAAAAGGTCGATGGCCGAGCGGACAGAGGCCAGCGTGGCGTTGAAGGCGTCGTCGATCAGCGTGGCTTGGCCCCGGGCCAGGGGTATGGTCAGCACCCGCGCCCGGCCTTTGACCGGTTGGAAGGTGGCAATGTCGGCAAGGGCCCGGCGCAGATCAAACCCCGCCGCCGCGACCGCCAACAAGGCCGCGAGCGCGTTCATCGCCATGTGACGGCCGGGCAGGGCAAGGGTAAAGCGAACCGATTGGCCCAGGATGCGGGCCTCGATCCGCGATGAGGCCGGGCCAGGGTGCCAGTGGGTCAGGCAGGCATCGGCTGTCGCCGATTGGCCAAAGGTCATAAGGCGCCCGGCATGTCGGGCGGCCTGGGCCAGGACGCGGGCGGTTTCGGGCAGATCGGCGTTGACCACGGCGGCCCCGCCGGGGACAAGCCCCTGAAAAACCCCGGATTTCGCATCGGCAAGCCACTCGCGCCCCGACTTTTCGGCCAGCATCGCAGGGGTGAACATGTCGAAATGCGCGACGTCGATGGTGGTCAGCACGGC
>JANMJC010000520.1:0-2169 GCA_031371185.1 Paracoccaceae bacterium
GGCGCGCCGACAGGGCGACGGCGAAATCGGCGGCGGGGCCGGCGATGGGGGTTTCATGCGGGGTCATGCGCGCACCGGGGCCGGGTGGCGGAAGATGTGACAGGGCCCGAATTGCTCGTGGGTGAAATCGCCTTCCAGAACGCAGCCCAGACGTCGGGCCAGCGCCTGCGACCGGGTGTTGTCCGCAAGGATCAGCGAAATCGCGGTGGGCCAGCCCAGCACGTCATAGGCAAAGGCCCGGGTGGCAAGCGCTGCCTCATGGGCCAGCCCCCGCCCTTCGGATTGGTCGTCCCAGATCGACCAGCCCAATTCCCGCTCGGGCCAGCCTTCGGGGAACCAGGGGCCCGCCGCGCCAAGCGGGGCATCGGTGGTCTTGTCGGCCAGAATGTACATGGAATAGCCGCGCAGGGCCCAATGCCCGGCCAGATGGCCAAACGACCGCCAGGCCTGAACCCGGGGCAACGGCCCACCGACGTGGCGCGACCGGTCCGACGCCAGAAAGCCGGCATAGGCGTCGAAGTCGCTGACCTTGGGGCCGCGCAGCCGCAGACGGGCGGTTTCAAGTACGGGAATGCCGGTCAGGGCGATCATGGCCGCACCCCGTCATAGCGCCAAACCTCGGTTGCCATGCCGGCGGGCGTGGCGGCGGCAGGATCAAGCGTGCCACCCAGACGGCGGGCGACGCCTGCAGAAGCCGGGTTGCGGGCGTCGATGTACGAAACCAGGGTTTGCAGCCCGCGCGGCCCGGTCGCCCAATCCAGCAGGGCACGGGCAGCTTCGGTGGCAAAGCCCTGCCCCTCGAAGCCGTCAAACAGGAACCATCCCAGTTCCGGCTCGGGGAAAAGGGGGCCGTGGCAGACCGCGACCTGACCGATCTGCAGCCCCTCGCGCAGCACCGTCAGCCCGCCCATGCCCAACAGGGCCCATTGCGCGGTGTCGTTGCAAAACCACGACCACGCCGTCGCGGCCTCATGCGGACCGCCCATGTACTGCGTGCGATGCGAGGTGACAAAGGCCGCATAGGCCGGATAGTCGGCCATCACAGGGGCGCGCAGGGTCAGGCGTTGGGTGTGCAGAGTGGGGGCGATCATGCGGGCCCCCCGGCTGCGGGGTGGCGATGGATCTGCACGCTTGTTTGCAGGTTCGGTTCTGTCGTCATGCCTTCGGCCACGGCCCCCAAGCGCCGCGCAAGGGCGATGGAACGGGCATTCGCCGGATCGATCAGGGAAATCAGGCGATCCAGACCCAGCCGATTGGCCGCATCGGCGCGGGCTGCCGTGGCGGCCTCGGTGGCATAGCCCTTGCCCTCGTGACCATCATACAGGTGCCAGACCAGTTCGGGTTCGGGCCAGCCGTCGTGAAATACCACGCCCGAACGGCCAACAAACTCTCCTGCGGTGGTCTCGACCGAATAGATGCCATACCCGCGCAGCGCCCAGTGACCGACATTGGCCAAAAGCGCACGCCACACGGCCTGACGGGGCGCGCCGCCGCCCAGAAAAGCCGAGCGCGGCGAGGCGTTGAAGGCCAGCATCGCATCGAAATCCGACAGGCGGGGCGCGCGCAAGGTCAGCCGCGCGGTGTGCAGGGTCGGGATCATGCCGCACCGCCCGCAAAGATGTAAACCGATCCGTTGCCCATCCAGACCGGGCGCTGGTCGGGGTCGATGCGCCCCCCCAGACGCCGCGCGATGGCATGCGAGGCGGCGTTGTCGGCATGAACCTCGGCGCGGGCCGAGGTCAGGCCAAGGGGGCCAAAAACCCAAGCGTGCAGGGCGGTGGCGGCTTCGGTCGCAAGCCCGCGACCTTCGGCGGCAGCGGTCCACAGCGACCAGGTCAGTTCAACCTGCGCGCCGTCCTTCCATTGCATCGGGCCAAAGTGGCCAAGGGGCTGGCCGCTGGCGCGGTCTTGCGCGATCAGACGACCAAAGCCACGCATCACCCAATGGCCGAAGAACGAGGCGAACTGCTCGGCGGCCTTGTCTTCGTCCTTCGGGCCACCGGCGTAGATGGTGCGGTCAGAGGCGCGGTAGTCGCGGAAGGCGGGCCAGTCATCGGCCAGGGGCGCGCGCAGGATCAGCCGTTCTGTTTCCAGAACGGGCAGACCGATCAACTGCGGGCGCACGAAGGGAATCATTTCTTCTTCATCATCCCCGACAGTCCGGCGGGC
>JANMJC010000248.1:0-5882 GCA_031371185.1 Paracoccaceae bacterium
GGTGGCAGCAATCCCCCCGGCCTCGTCATGGGCAAAGACCCCGATGTCGACGCGCAGGCTCATCCGATCACCACCCGCATCGGTGCGTCTTTGGGTTTGGCGGCGGGATGGGCACGGCCCCCAAGCCGCTCGGCATGGCCGAACAGCGCCCCGGCCATCATCCAGGTAAAGGGGATTTCGGTGGCATTGGGCAGCATGTCCAACAGGTTGAACGCCAGGATCAGCGCAAGGGCGGCGGCAAAGGGCGAGATCACCACCGCTCCGCCGCGCAGCGCCCGCCACCCCAGCCGGATCAGCGGTGCGGCCAGCAACCCGAAGCTCGCGATATACCCCGCCCAACCGCTGATCCCCAGAATGATGATCCAGGCCCCGTCGGCAATCACTGTCGTGCGCCCCGATATCGGGTCATGCAGAAACGACCGGTTGAAGCCGCCCCAGCCGAACAGCGGCTTTTCGGCGGCGTGGTTCAAGAGCAATTCCTCGTTGGTGAACCGAAAATCCAGCGAGGCGGCGCGGTCGCCGCTGATCCGGGCGGCAAATTCAAGGATCGTGTCCAGCGGCACCAGATGGGCGCCGCGAAGCACCGGGTAGATCAGCACCGCACAGGCGATCAGGGCGGACAGAATCACGATCAGGCGGCGGTTGGCAAACATCAACAGCGGCACGGCCATGGCGGTAAACAGGATCGCGCCCGCGCTTTTGCAGACCAGCACCATGACCCCCAGATACAACAAGATGAAGAGCTGTCTGGGCCGTTCTTCGGGGGGCAGGGCGCGAAAGATCGCCGCCGCCGCCGCCGCGCACATCATGGCAAAGAACGCGACCCACAGCCCGTGGGGCAGGAATACCACGGGTCGATAGCCGCCGGCGCGGATGGTCTGGAAGAAGTCATGCTGAAAATAGCCATAGACCCAGATGTTGATCTGCGGCGACACTGCCGCCTCCAGCAACATGGGCAGCGAATAGGCCAGACCGGCCGCGACAAGGGCCTGAACCACCAGCTTCAGCTCTGCTTCGCCCGACAGATATCTGCGCGCCAGGACAAAGGGCACAAGGGCAATGATCTGGGTCGCCAGGTTGGAAAAGCTGTCGTAGATCTTCAGGCCGGGAATGGTGTCAAGGACATAGACCAAAGGCTCGGCGTTGGTCAGCACGGTTCCGAAGGCCGACAGGACGTAGACCAGCATCAGGGCGCGCAGGACCCAGTTGACCGGATCAAAGCGGACGCGGTCCTTCAGTACCAGCCAGACACTCAGCAGCGCCGACAGGCTGGGAACGGTGTATTTGGTGAAATCAGGCACCGCGGGCAGGTTGATGGCCAGAACCGGGGGCAACAAGAGGTATCCCGCCAGCAGGGTCCAGATCAGCGCGCGGGCCGGATCCAGGCGCAGATACAGGTGCCGCGCCACGATCGGCCAGATCAGTAGCATCAGATAGGCAAAGGGATTTGCGCTGACCAAGGTTGACCGCGCCCTTAAACCGGTTTGTCCGGACACAGACCTAGCATGGCCGGGGCCTGCCGTCTGTGCCCGATTTGTCCGCTTGCCCGGAGCCTCATATCAACCGGTCCAGATAGGGGATCCGGCGCATCGCCATCGACGCCGCCCAGGACAGGGAAAAAGCCAGAAGCGCATTGGCAAGCCAACCCAGATCGGGGCCAAGGAACTTGTAGATCACCAGCAGGAAGAACGGATGCATCAGGTAGATGCCAAAAGCATCACGCCCCAGCACCTGCGG
The DNA here is from genome assembly GCA_031371185.1 of Paracoccaceae bacterium. Lineage (GTDB taxonomy): Bacteria > Pseudomonadota > Alphaproteobacteria > Rhodobacterales > Rhodobacteraceae > CAIYZT01. The sequence continues at coordinate 1,738 of JANMJC010000248.1, forward strand.
GATCGGCCCGGACAGCGGCAGATTCCACAGCGCCCAGAAGACCACAAGAGCGACAAGGCTTAGGGGGATCCATGGGGCGGGTTGAACCACAAGCAGGGTCATCGCGGTCAGCAAGGCAAGCGCGGTGACCACCCAAGCGGCGCGACCCATCGGCAGGGCGATCCCGTACAAAAGCCCGAACAGATAGACGGGAATCGCAAAGAGCCATTGCTCGATCGGCGGCGGCAGTCCGGCCGACAGATGGGCCCAGAACGCTGGCAACCCGATCGCCACGGTGACCGCAAGCGCCCCCAACAGCCGGCCTTGCGAGGTGACGAACCGTCCCAGAGGCTGCACCACAAGCCCCGCCACCATCACGAAGGGCAGAAACCACAGATGGATCGACGGGCCGGCAAAGACAGTCCAGGGGTTCTGTGGCCAGACAAGAAGACGGGCACGGTCGCTGACATCAAAGTCGACCAGCCAGTAGAAGGCGCACCAGAACAGCCAGGGCAGCATCAGCCGCCAGAACCGGGCCCGCATCGAATAGCTGCCCGACTTTTGAAAACTGGCGATGGCAAGCACCGCCGTCAGGATCAGGAACAGCGCCAGCGAAAGATGCCCCACCCAATCGCGCGGCGCGGCCTGCACATGGGCCACCACCACCCCGAAGGCCGCGAAGAACCGGGCAAGGTCCAACGACGAGCGCCGTAGGGGGGCAGGCTTGACGGGCGGGATCATGCGGCCTTGAAACTCGGACAACCTGGCTTGGCTATGCCAGCCCGGTCCGTGCCGCGCAAGAAATTTGCGGCGGGGGGGTTGAAACAGAATGTTGCCGAAGGGCCTTCAGAACGACGACGAACCCGCCGCCGACCTGTGCTAAGGCGGGGCAGACCCAGATGGAGGATGTAGTGAAGTTCGAATTCGGCAGCGAAGTGATCCGCGTGACGCAAGCTGACCGCGACGCCTTGCTGGCGGCGGTCGAGGCGCGGTTGATGGCGGGCGCAGGCTTTGCCCTTGCCACGCTGAACCTTGACCACCTTGTCAAGCTGCGCCGGTCGGTCTCGTTTCAACGGGCCTATGCGGCGCAGGATTTCGTGGTGGCGGATGGCAATCCGATCGTCTGGCTGGCGCGGCTGGCAGGCCAGGACCTTGGTCTGGTGCCGGGGTCGGAACTGGTGGTGCCGCTCGGTGCGCTGGCGGCGAAGATCGGGGTTCCGCTGGTGTTTCTGGGTTCGACCGACGCCGCGCTTGCCGGGGCAAAGGCCGCGTTGATCGCCCGGATCCCGGGTCTGCGGGTCGTGCGCATGATTGCCCCGCCGATGGGATTTGATCCCGAAGGCCCCGAGGCGGCGGCGATGCTGGCCCAATTGGCCGAACTGGGGCCGGCCTTGTGCTTTGTGGCGCTTGGCGCGCCACTGCAGGAAATTCTTTCCGCGCGGGGGCGCAGCCTTGCGCCACAGATCGGGTTTGCCTCGGTCGGCGCGGGGTTGGACTTTTTGGCCGGGCATCAAAGGCGGGCGCCGAAATGGGTGCGGGCGCTTGCGTTGGAATGGCTGTGGCGGGCACTGTCGGACCCGCGCCGGCTGATCCCGCGCTATGCGGCCTGCACTGCGATCTTGCCGGGGCAGGTTCTGGCGGCGCTGGCGCAACGACGGCAGGGTTAATCCGCCAATCCGTCCAGACAGGCCGCGACCAGGCCCGAATGCGGATCGGCCAGATCGTCGATCACGTCAAAGTGGTGACGCCCGGGGGCCACTGTCCAGGGGCAGGACCATTCCTCGGACAGGGTGCGGGCCTGCCACAGAAACGCCGGGCGTTCCTGAGCGCCCACCCAGACATGGGCCTGACAGCCCGGCCGCAGCGCCAGACGGGCCGGGCTTTGGTTGGCGGCCTCGGCCGCGTCGATCTTCAGCTCGGCATTCATCGCTGTGGCGATCAGCGGGTCAAGGTCGGACAGCGGCGAGATCGGCACCACCCGGCGCAGCCGGTCAAACGCCGCGCCCGAAAGATCGGCACAGCCCATTCGCGCCGACAGATGCCCCCCCGCCGAATGCCCAGTAACCACCACCGGGCCCGCAACATGGGCCGCGGCCTGCGTCACGGCCTGCGCAACTTCGCCGGTGATCCGGGTGACGCGCGCCTCGGGGGCCAGAGTGTAGGAAGGCATCGCGCAGGCCCAGCCCCGCGCCAGCGCCCCCGCCGCCAGATGCGACCAGCTTTCGCGCCCAAAGGCCAGCCAGTAGCCGCCATGCACAAAGACCAACAGCCCACGCGGCGCGCCTTCGGGCTGAAACAGGTCAAGGCGGTGCCGCGCGTCCGGGCCGTAGGGCAGGTCCAGCTTCGCCCGTGACCCCAGGGCATCGCGAAACCCCGCCGCCTCGCGCTGCCACCGGGGTGGAAAATCTTCGGCCCCCGCGATGAAGGCCCCGTTGGCATAGGCGCGGTCAGGATCCATGGTGACTCCAGTTTGCCGCTGGTTTTCGGTCCAGCCACCTGCTCGGAACTGGACTTTTGCAGGTGGCTCCTGCATTGCATGGAAAACAAAGAAATGGGAGACCCAGATGCTCGATTCCGCAACCGACCTGCGTTCGCTTTTGAAGGACCCGAGCCTTTTCACCGAAAAGGCCTATATCGCCGGAGAATGGGTGAGCGCTCCCGATGGCAAGACCTTTGCGGTCACCAACCCCGCGCGCGGTGACGTGATTGCCCGGGTGGCCGACATGAGCCGCATCGACGCCACCCGCGCCATCGAAGCCGCCGATGCCGCGCGCCATGAATGGGCCGCGCGCACCGGCAAGGAACGCGCCGCGATCATGCGCAAGTGGTTCGACCTGATGGTCGCCAATGCCGATGATCTGGCCGCCATCCTGACGGCCGAGATGGGCAAGCCTTTGGCCGAAGCCAAGGGTGAGGTTCTGTATGGCGCGTCGTTCGTGGAATGGATGGGCGAAGAGGCCAAGCGCATCTACGGCGAGACGATCCCCGGCCACCAGCGGGACAAGCGCATCATGGTGCTGAAACAGCCGATCGGCGTGGTCTGCTCGATCACGCCGTGGAATTTTCCCAACGCGATGATCGCGCGCAAGGTGGCTCCGGCGCTGGCGGTGGGCTGCGGCTTTGTCGCGCGCCCGGCGGCCGAAACCCCGCTGTCCGCTTTGGCCATGGCGGTTCTGGCCGAACGGGCCGGGGTGCCTGCGGGCGTGTTCAGCGTGATCACCTCGTCACGGTCGTCCGACATCGGCCGCGAGTTTTGCGAAAACCCGCGCGTGCGCAAGCTGACCTTTACCGGATCGACCGAAGTGGGCCGCATCCTGTTGCAACAGGCGGCGCACAACGTGTTGAAATGCAGCATGGAGTTGGGCGGGAATGCGCCGTTCATCGTGTTTGACGATGCCGATCTGGACAAGGCCGTTGAAGGCGCGATGATCTCGAAGTTCCGCAACAACGGCCAGACCTGCGTCTGCGCCAACCGGCTGTATGTGCAGGCCGGGGTTTACGATGCCTTTGCCGAAAAGCTGGCCGCCGCGGTGCGCAAGCTGAACGTCGGCGATGGCCTGACCGAGGGTGTCACCACGGGCCCCCTGATCAACGACGGTGCTCTGGACAAGGTCGAAGAGCATGTTGCCGACGTTCTGGCGGGCGGCGGCAAGATCATGGCCGGGGGCAAAAGGCATGCCCTGGGCGGGTCGTTCTACGAGCCGACGGTACTGACCGGGGTGACAAGCAAGATGAAGGTGGCGCAGGAAGAAACCTTTGGCCCGGTGGCGCCGCTGTTCAAATTCGACACCGAGGAAGAGGTCATCCGCCTTGCCAACGATACGATCTTCGGCCTCGCCTCCTACTTTTTCTCACGCGATATCGGCCGCGTCACGCGGGTGCAGGAAGCGCTGGAATACGGCATGGTCGGCGTGAACACCGGCCTGATTTCAACCGAGGTCGCCCCCTTCGGCGGCGTCAAGCAATCGGGTCTGGGCCGCGAAGGCAGCCACCACGGCGTTGAGGATTTTCTGGAGATGAAGTACATCTGCCTGTCGATCTGACGGCACAGGAAGCGGGCCTTTCGGGGCCCGTTTCCCCATCGCGCGGCAGGTTTCGGGCCGTGTCAGGATCAGGAGGGTCGGATGAAAAAGATTGCAGTGGTGACAGGTGCTGCGGGCGGCATG
>JANMJC010000004.1:0-7052 GCA_031371185.1 Paracoccaceae bacterium
ATTCCATCGCCGATGTTCTGGACATGACGGTGGAGGAAGCGCGCACGCTGTTCAAGGCCGTGGTGCCGATCCGCGAGAAGATGGAAACGCTGGCTCGCGTCGGCCTTGGCTATATCAAGGTCGGCCAGCAGGCGACCACCCTGTCGGGGGGCGAGGCGCAGCGTGTGAAACTGTCCAAGGAATTGTCGCGCCGCGCCACGGGGCGCAACCTGTACATCCTTGACGAACCCACCACCGGCCTGCATTTCGACGATGTGCGCAAACTGCTGGAAGTGCTGCATTCGCTGGTCGATCAGGGCAACACGGTGGTGGTGATCGAACATAATCTGGACGTGGTGAAAACCGCCGACTGGGTCATCGACATCGGTCCCGAGGGGGGCGATGGCGGCGGGCAGATCGTGGCCGTGGGCACGCCTGAAAAGATCGCCAGGACCGAGGCCAGCCACACCGGACGCTATCTGAAAGACCTGTTGAAACCGCGCCGGGTGGCGGCGGAATAGGGCCCTTTTATTTGATCATTCAATAAATTTTTGAAGCATTTTCAAATATTTGAAACAAATCCTATCTGATACATCGGGATTGTCGCATGGGCCTTTAAGGTTCACCCTTTCTATTGTGCCTCTCAGAACAACAACACCTAACTGAGGTACGATCCGGGCAGCTTGCCCGCATAAGGATGGGACATCATGCAATTGACAAATCCGTCGGCCTCGCTTCACAACGAGGATCTGGCCCCTGCTGCGGAACGCAAGTGGGGGGCGTTTTCGATCTTCAACGTCTGGACCTCGGACGTTCACAGCCTGTACGGTTATTTCCTTGCGGCCAGCCTGTTTCTGCTGTGCGGCAACTTCCTGAATTTCGTTCTGGCCATCGGGGCCGGGTCGATCGTGATCTATTTCCTGATGCAGATGGTGGGCCTGGCGGGCGTTCGTACCGGCGTGCCCTATCCGGTTCTGGCGCGCGCGTCCTTTGGTACCTTCGGCGCCAATGTCCCGGCGCTTGTGCGGGCGGTCGTGGCCTGTTTCTGGTACGGCGCGCAGACCGCGGCGGCTTCGGGGGCGATCGTGGCGCTTCTGATCCGGTCTCCGGGAATGCTGGAGTTTCACACCAACAGCCACATGCTGGGCCATTCGACGCTGGAGGTGATCTGCTATGTCATCATCTGGGCCCTGCAACTGCTGATCATCCAGCGCGGCATGGAAACCGTGCGCAAGTTTCAGGACTGGGCCGGGCCTGCGGTCTGGATCATGATGCTGCTGCTGGCGGTCTATCTGGTGGTGAAATCCGGCACCTTTTCGTTCGGCTCCGAGATTCCGGCCGATGTTCTGGCGCAGGCAACGGCGGGCGTGGGGATTTCGGCGGCCCCGGGCACCTTTGCGGCCCTTGCGGCGGTGGCGGCAACCTGGGTGACCTACTTTGCCGCCCTCTATCTGAACTTCTGCGACTTTTCGCGCTATTCCACCGAACCGGCCCTGCGCAAGGGCAACCTCTGGGGCCTGCCAATCAACCTTCTGGCCTTCTGTCTGGTGGCGGGTGTCACCACCACGGCGGCCTTCAGTGTTTACGGCGAGGTCTTGCTGCACCCCGACCAGATCTCGGCCAAGTTTGACAGCTGGTTTCTGGCGGCCCTTGCCGCGCTGACCTTTGCGGTGGCCACGCTTGGCATCAATGTGGTGGCGAACTTCGTCTCGCCCGCCTTCGATTTCGCCAACATCTACCCCTCGAAGATCGACTTCAAGAAGGGCGGCTACATCGCGGCGGGCATCGCACTGGTGCTGTACCCCTGGGCGCCGTGGAATACCGGGGCTGCGGCATTCGTGAACTTCATCGGCTCGGTCATGGGGCCGATCTTTGGCATCATGATGGTCGATTACTATCTGATCCGAAAAGGCAATATCGACGTCAACGCGCTGTATCAGGAACAGGGCGAGTTCGCCTTTGGCGGCTCGGGCTGGCACGGCAAGGCCTTTGGCGCGCTGGCGGTGGGGATGGTGTTCTCGTCCATCCTGCCAACCTTCACCTCGGTGCTTCCGGCCTGGTGGGGCACCTATGGCTGGTTCTTCGGGGTCGCGATTGGCGGCGCGGTCTATTACCTGCTGCGCAGGGGCGACCGTCAGGCCTGACCAAGCCTGCGGCCATGGCAAAGGGCGGGGGAAACCCCGCCCTTTTCACGTCACGCCCCTGCCGTCAGGCCACGGTGACAACCGCCTTCATGCTGCGGTGAATGGCGCAGTGATAGGCAAAGACCCCGGCGGCGGCAAAGGTGATGCTGACGCTGTCGCCCTTTTTCAGGGTGCCGGTGTCAAAGCTGCCATCGTCCGCCGTGGCCGTATGCGGCGCGCCGTCTGCATTGGTGAAGGTCACGCTATCCCCGGCGGCAACCGTCAACTCGGCCGGGTCGAATTTCATGTTCTTGATGGTAACCGCGTGGTCCGCAGCGCGGGCGGGACCGGCGATCAGGGGCAAAGCCGCCCCAAGGCCAAGCAAGGTAGTGAACTGGCGACGCGACAATTGGTTCATGGTCCGACCTCCAAAGGAAAATGCAGCGCGGGCACAACGAAAAGCCGTGCGAGTTGCCCCGCACGACGATCCTAGCACATCCTTTCCGCCAATGCGCTGTTCGCGAAGGCTCGGATCAAGGGACCTCTCCGCTTAATCCATCTGCTTGAAGTTCAGGCTGGCACCTTCCTTGATGCCGCTTGGCCAGCGCGCCGTGACCGTCTTGGTGCGCGTGTAAAAGCGGAAGGCATCCGGTCCGTGCTGGTTCAGATCGCCAAAGGCCGATTTCTTCCAGCCGCCAAAGGTGTGATAGGCCAAGGGCACCGGGATCGGCACGTTGATGCCGATCATCCCCACATTGACCCGGTTGGCAAAGTCGCGCGCTGTGTCGCCATCGCGGGTATAGATCGCGGTGCCGTTGCCATATTCGTGGTCCATGGCATAGCCGAGCGCCTGCTCGTAGGTTTCGCAGCGCACGGTCGACAGGACCGGGCCGAAGATTTCCTTGCGGTAGATGTCCATGTCGGTGGTCACATGGTCAAACAGATGGGGCCCGACGAAAAAGCCGTCCTCATAGCCCTGCAGTTTGAAGTCGCGCCCGTCGATCACCAGTTCCGCGCCCTGCGCCACGCCGGATTCCACCAGCCGCAGGATGTTCGCCTTGGCCGCCGCCGTCACGACCGGGCCATAGTCCACGTCGTTGCCGGCGGTATAGGGCCCTACCTTCAGCTTTTCGATGCGCGGGATCAGCCGCGCGATCAGCGCATCGGCCGTGGCCTTGCCGACCGGAAGCGCCACCGAAATGGCCATGCAGCGTTCGCCCGCAGCCCCATAGCCCGCGCCCACCAGCGCATCGGCCGCCTGATCAAGATCGGCGTCCGGCATGATGATCATGTGGTTCTTGGCGCCGCCAAAACACTGCACGCGCTTGCCGTTGGCGCAGCCCCGGCTGTAGATATATTCGGCAATCGGCGTTGATCCGACAAAGCCGATGCCCGAAATCAACGGGTTGTCCAGAATGGCATCGACCGCGCCCTTGTCGCCGTTGATCACCTGCAACACGCCGTCGGGCAGGCCCGCCTCTTTGAACAGGGCGGCCAGCATCAGGGGTACGGTGGGGTCACGTTCGGAAGGTTTCAGGATAAAGGCGTTGCCGCAGGCCAGGGCGGGGCCCATTTTCCACAAGGGAATCATGGCGGGGAAGTTGAAGGGCGTGATGCCGGCGGCCACGCCGATCGGTTGGCGCATCGAATACATGTCGATGCCGGGGCCGGCAGAATCGGTGAACTCGCCCTTCAGCATCTGCGGCGCGCCGATGCAGAACTCGATCACCTCAAGCCCGCGCTGCACATCGCCCTTGGCGTCGGGAATGGTCTTGCCGTGTTCCACCGAAAGCGCCTCGGCCAGCTTGTCCATGTCGCGGTTGATCAGACGCACCATCTCCATCATGACGCGCGCGCGGCGCTGCGGGTTGGTGGCGCCCCATTTGACCTGCGCCTTTGCCGCATCCGCCGTGGCCGCGTCCAGTTCTGCCGAGGAGGCCAGCGCCACGCGGGCCTGAACCTCGCCCGTGGCGGGGTTGAACACATCGGCAAAGCGCCCCGAGGTGCCGGCAACCCGTTGCCCGTTGATCCAGTGACCGATCTCTTTCATCCAAGTTCTCCCAAATGTTCCCGCGCAGGTCTACTCTTGCAAAATCGCCCGATAAAGGGGCAATATGGCAAAGTTGTTTTGCATTTTTGCACGATGGATCAAGGGAACGCGCCATGAAGCAAATCCTGAACCTGTCCGACGTCCAGACTCAACCGGTGGGCAATGGCGGCAAGTTCGCCGCCGAGGTGGCGAGTCTTGGCGCCCTGATCGGCGCGCGCAAGCTGGGCGTCGGGCTGGCCATCGTGCCGCCGGGCAAACGGGCCTGGCCCCGACACGCCCATCACGTCAACGAAGAGATGATGTTCATTCTGGAAGGCACCGGCACCTATCACTGCGGCAGCCTATCTGCCCTTGTCCGCGCCGGTGATCTGATCGCCGCCCCGCCCGGCGACGGTTCCACCGCGCATCAGATCGAAAACACCTCGGACGCTCCCCTGCGCTATCTGACCTTTTCCACCAAGCTGGAGCCTGAGGTGGTGGAATACCCCGACAGCGGCAAGTTCGGCGTGGCTTCCCTGGCGGGGCAGGATCGCCCGGTGATCAGGTTCATGGGCCGGGTTGACATGACGCTTGACTATTTCGACGGCGAATGACCCGGCATGGATTGGGATGATCTGCGGGTGTTTCTGGCCGTTGCGCGGGCCGAAAGCCTGTCCGGGGCGGCCAGATTGCTGAAAATCGACCCTGCCACCGTGGGCCGCCGCATCGCGCGTCTGGAAGACGGGCTGGCGGCGCGGCTGTTTCAGAAATCGCCGCAAGGCTACGCCCTGACCGATGAAGGCACGCGTCTGACCCTGCATGCCGAACGGGCCGAAGCAGCCCTGCTGGCGGCGGGCGAGGCCCTGTCGGAGCCCTCGGGCGCCTCGACCGGTCTGACCGGGCAGGTCCGCATCGGGGCCCCCGACGGCTGCGCGAACTATCTTTTGCCGCAGGTGATCGCCCGGATCTGTGATGCAAATCCCGGGCTTGAAGTGCAGATCGTGGCGCTGCCGCGCGTCTTCAACCTGTCCAAACGCGAGGCCGACATGGCCATCGCCGTCTCGCGCCCCGCAGCGGGCCGTCTGACGGTGCAGAAGCTGACCGACTACACCCTGCATCTGGCCGCCGCGCGCGATTATCTGGCGCAGAACGCCGCGATCGTGACACCGCAAGACCTGAAGGCCCATCGTTTTGTCGGCTATATCCCCGACATGATCTTTGACAAGGAACTGGATTATCTGGCGGAAATCGGGGTGCCGCCGCCGCCGCTGGCGTCGAATTCCGTCTCGGTGCAACTGAACTTCCTGCGCCACGGGGCAGGGGTGGGCGTGGTGCACGATTTCGTGCTGCCCGCCGCCCCCGAACTGGTCCGGGTGCTGCCCGATCAGATCAGCCTGACCCGGGCCTTCTGGCTGATCCGCCACGCCGATGATACCCGCGTGGCGCGGCTTAGCCGCTTTGCCGATCTTCTGGTGCGCGCGGCACGGGCCGAGATGATCCGGCTGGAAGCCGCCATTGGGTAATTTTCGCAAAGCCCGCAGCTTTGTCTTGACAGAATCTTGCGCCAGATCAACGCTGTCAAGGACATCAAGGGAGGATTGCCCATGCTTGTCAGCCAGATCCTGAAATCAAAAGGCTCCGAAGGGGTGGCCACGATTCCGCCGGGCACGACCGTGGCCAAGGCGGCCGAGATTCTGAGCCAGAAGAAGTTTGGCGCGCTCGTCATCTCGAAAGACGGCAAGTCGCTGGCCGGTATCGTGTCAGAGCGTGACATCGTGCGCGAATTGGGGCGTCGCGGGGCGGCCTGCCTGACCGAAGCCGTGGACACCATCATGACCGCGCGGGTGGTGACCTGCACGCGCGGCGATGCCACCGATGACGTGCTGCAAAAGATGACCGACGGCCGCTTTCGCCATATTCCGGTGGTCGAAGGCGGGGTGCTGATGGGCCTGATTTCCATCGGGGATGTGGTGAAGGCGCGGTTGTCGGAACTGGCGATGGAAAAGGACGCGCTGGAAGGCATGATCAAGGGCTTCTGAGCCGTCTCGGATCCTTGGGAGAAGCCCCGGCATCTGCCTCGGACCGTCGCGGCAAACCCCCGGCGACTTTGCCCCTTGCAACCGCCTGCGCAATAATGTTGCGTGTGCGCAGCCCAAGTTACGGAGTTTCCCATGCGGATCGGCCTGTACCCCGGAACCTTCGACCCGATCACCCTGGGCCATATCGACATCATCCAGCGCGCTCTGCAACTCGTCGACCGGCTGGTGATCGGGGTCGCGATCAACCGCGACAAGGGCCCCCTGTTCACCCTTGAAGAGCGCGTGGCCATGGTCGAAGCCGAATGCGCCCCGATCGTTGCCAAGGCCGGCGGGCAGATCGTGGTGCATCCCTTCGAGAACCTGCTGATCGACTGCGCCCGCGATGTGGGGGCGTCGGTCATCATTCGCGGTCTGCGGGCCGTGGCCGATTTCGAGTATGAATTTCAGATGGTTGGCATGAACCGGGCGATGGATTCCTCGGTCGAGACGGTTTTTCTGATGGCCGATGCGCGCCGGCAGGCCATTGCCTCGAAACTGGTCAAGGAAATCGCCCGGCTGGGGGGAGATGTGTCCAAATTCGTGCCCCCCGCCATCGAACAGGCCCTGACCGCGCGTTATCCCAAACGCTAGGCCGCTTTCCCGCCACCGACCGCGCTTTGGTCTTGGAATTTTTGTTCCAGGTCTCTAACCTCAAATCCATCACCGTACCGGGGACCCGATGGATTTGACCGACACCAGCCTGCCCGTGACCGCCCCGACCTCGGTCGAGGAATTCCGCAATCGCCTGACCGGCAGCACCCAGAACCTGCCGCGCCGCCTGCGCCAATGCGCCGATTACATCGCCGCCAACACCGACCACATTGCCGTGTCGACCGTGGCGGA
>JANMJC010000016.1:0-4993 GCA_031371185.1 Paracoccaceae bacterium
TCCGTGCGCCGGTAATCCCGCACCATGCCCTCAATCGCCGCCTCGTCCGACTTGTCGGCATAACGGAACTCGCTGTCCGCATAGCGGTTGATTTCCTGAACCACCATGTCCACCGTGATCGGCGACATCAGCGCCTTGATCATCGCCAGTTTCTCTTCGTACGGCTTGAACAGGAACAGGTCCGGCTGCTCCATCCACGCGTCCGGCAATTCGAAATCCATCGCCCGCACCTTGACCGCATCGGTGATGTTTTTCACGGCCCTGCCCGTAAAACGGTCATCAGCCGCCTGAATGGCTTTCAGATAGGCCCCCAGTTTGGCAATCGTGTCCAAGGCGCCGATCTGGCCCTGCACCTGGTCCCAGACCTTCAAAAGCCCGGCCTCATGCGGTTTGGCATAGCCTTCAAAGCTGGCCGTGACGGCCTTCTTGATTTCCTGTGACGCGAAAAGGTCGTGATCGCCCACTGGAATCGCGTGGTTTTTTCCCAGCAAAAGCGACAGGATATCAATATAATCCTCGCGGCTTTGCGGCCCGTCGACCAGAAACCGCGCGCCCGCACGCTGGCGCAGGGCATCGTCGACGTTCTCGGGAAAGTTGGAGAACATGCCGAAGGTGCAGTTGCCGCGCACCACGGTACCCGCCCCGGCGAAGGCCCCCATGAACACCGCCGTCACCTCTTGCTGACCCGCCGAAGACTGCCGGTCGCCGCGTTTGCCCGCCACCTGATCAATGTCGTCAATGGTGCCATAGCCGATGACCGACGGGTCAAGGACGGCATCGATGAAGGCCTTGGCGTTCTGGCCCGACTTGCCTTGATAGCTGTCGATCTGGTCGATGGAAAAGTTCTGATAGCGAAAGGGATAGCCCGCCACCTTGCAGTAATCGTTCAACAATCCGGCCATCATCTGGATCAGCGTCGTCTTGCCGGTGCCCGGCTTGCCATCGCCCATGAAGGTGAAGATGAACCCGCCCAATTCTGCAAAGGGGTTCAGGCGGCGGTCGAAATCATAGGCCATCAGCATCTTGGCCAGCCGCATCGACTGGTATTTCGCGATGTGGTTGCCGACCACTTCGGTGGGTTTCTTGAACTGCATCGAAAGCTGGCCACCCTTGGCCGCGCGCGCTGGCTTGAACCCTGCGATGGTCAGCCCGTCGGCCTCGACCTTCCAGGAGACGCCGGTAAAGCCGCCCAGCCGTGGCGCGGTTTCGGCCCGCAGGGCGACCTTTCGCATCAACGCCTCGGCAAAGGCCGCGATGACGGCGATCAGCCGCACCTCATCTTCTGCCAGTGCCGCGATGTCCTGATCCAGCTCCCATAGCGCGCCTTGCAGGGCAAGTGGGGCGTTGTCGGTCAGGATCTCTTCAACTTCGCCGATCTCGACGGTGGCGGGCGACAGGTGCGGGGCCAGAAGGAAGGCGGTGGCATTGGCAAAGGTGTAAAGCACCGCCAGCGCCTCGGCAGACAGAAGCTCGGTAAACTCCGCGCGGCGCGGATCGGGCAGGCGCCCCTCAAGATTGGCCTTCTTCAATTCGGCCAGACCCGATTGCGCGGCAAAGGTTTCCCCGATCGCCAAAGCCACCGCCAGACCGCGGCGCAGGGCAGCCAGGGCCGAGGCCTGCAAGGGCGACAACAAGCCGTCGCCCAGGGCTTCGACCCGCTCGGACAGCCGTACGCCGCCGGGGCGCGCGGTGGATCTGGTGACCATCCCCGGCACGGTCGAGCGAAAACGCGGCCGCGTACCGATCCCGGGCGAGCGTTCGGCCTGCGGCGCCTCTGCGGCTCTGGCCAGACGCGGGGCGTGGTCAAAGCCGGTGATCAGGCCAAGGGCGGCCTCGTACTGGGCGCGGATCATCTCTTCGCGCAGTTCCATCGTGTCGCGTGTGCTCATCGCCCTCGTCTCCTGTTTTCGTAATGCGTCACCCTGAAAGTGCCTCCGGCGGGGATATTTCTTTCAAAGTGAAGGCGCAATTTTCCCTGACCTTGATCCAGATATTCAGTCCGCAAACACCTGTTTGCGGTGGGGGGTAAGGCGAAGCAGAGGGGCAGCGCCCCCTGACCGCTTCAATCCCTAGACTGCCGGCAGAATTCGACCCCCCTCCCCGACCACGAACTTGCGGATCTTCGCCAGACCGGGGGCTTTCACCTCGACCATGGCTTGAAACACCTGTTCGGGCAGGATCACCATCTGCTCGGTCCGCGTGGTGCCGGTTTCGGCACCGTCCAGCGGGTTCAACTTCCAGATCTGGCGGTTTGCGGTGGAAAACCAGCCGTCCTTGACCTCTTCCTCGCGGTCGCTGATCAGGTCTTCCACCGTCCAGACCAGCGCCCAATCCATCCCGTCGGGCGCATTGGCAGCCTTCAGCACATCCGAGATCGGGCCCGATTGCAGGGTGAAGTCCCTGGAATGCATCGGCCCCAACGTCAGGCGGCGCAGGCGTTTGGGGTGCAGCGCCTCGAAATCCTTGTCAAAACCGGAGGCAATCGTCAGCAGTTTCAACCCGCCCACCGATTGCGCCATGATCCCCTGCGAGACCAGAGGCCAGCGACGGTCGTCCTTGGGCAGGGGTTTCTTGCCGCTGTCTTCGATGTTCAGAAGATAGACGACGGGCAGGTTGGATTGCGTGTCGAACACGGCCCAGTGAATCAGGAAATGCCGGCGGTCGCGCAGGTCTTCGATCCATTGAATGTCGGGGTCATTGCGGGTCAGGAACAGCCCGCCCGTCGCCAGCGCCTCGTAATACAGGCGCTGCGAGAGGGCGAATTGCAACTGCGTCGGCGTGGTCAGGTCGCGCACGATCTGGCGCACCATGCGGTCCTTCAACTCGGTCTCCGAGGCCATGCCTTGCAGGTGCTTGGCCGCCTGAGCCGCATCCACCGCCATGGTCATCAGTTCCTGCGCCACGGGAAAGCCCGATTCGTGGCGGTCAAAGGTCAGGCGGGGCGCACCTTCGGATAGCCCGGTCATCAGGTATTTGTGCGACAGGGCCCGAAAGGTCGCAGTCAGCCCGCCCAGGTAGCGCCCCAGAATCCGCGCCTCGGTGCGGGTCAGCCGGCCCTCCTTTTCCACCTCACCCGCCACCCGCGCCAGATGCATGGTGATGCGGTCGAACTTTGCGAAGTAGCGGCGCGCCGTGGCGGCATCGTACAACTCGGCATGGTCGGTGACGAGTTGTTCCTTCAGTTCGGCCACGACCTACTCTCCGTAAGCGTTCTTGTCGTGCTTTTCGACGATCGCGGCAAAGCGGCGGGCAAAGCGTTCGTCGGCCTTGGCCTTGTCTTCAAGGATCTTGCGGGCGAATACCATGTTGCCTTCGTGGGCCTCCAGCATGTCGGCCATCTTGTCGTTGGTGGCCGCGCCAATCGCCGCCATGGCGACCTGCGCTTCCTGATCCGTCTTGACGCCAATCTCGTTGATGCGGTGGGCGACGTCCTGCTGCTGCGCGGTCTTGAGGGACGAGGTCAGCGCGTCATACAGAACCACGCGCTGTTTGGTGTCGGTCTGCAATTTGTTGATCAAAACCAGCTGAGTCGCCGCCTGATTTGTCAGTGAATCGACCCAGGTCTTGCCCTTTTCGATATAGCGCTCCAGCGTCTGGGATTTCGCCAGTTGCACCTGTTCGTCCTGGACCAGCGCGTTGTATCTGGCGTTGATCGCCGCAAGGTCGGATTCCAGTTTGGTGCGCGCGGCGGCGTCCTGTTCGACCGAGATCTTGTTTTCCAGCTCGATGATGCGCGGGTCCATCGCGGCAATCTCGGTCCGGGTGGCCTGCAGCGCGGAAACGGCAACCTCGCGTTGGGTCAGGGTGTCGCCCAGATTGACCTCGACCCTGGTCTTTTGCACGTTCAGCATGTCCAACTGACCCTGCAACAGGCGCACGATCACGTCGGATTTGGCGATCAGGTCCTGCAACTTGTCATCAACCGAGGCGGTGCGCATGCGCTCCTGACGCAGGGATTCCGATTTCGCGGTGGAAAACACCCCGACAAAGCTTTCCCAGCCGGTCTTGGACCGCATCTCGGCAAACTCGGCGCTGAACCCCGCCGTCACATCGTCCAGGCCCATGATCAGTTCGGCGATGTTGGCGTTCATCAGGTCGGTGTGGGTTTTCACATCTTCCAGCGTGGCGTTTTCGATATCCACACCCGTTTCGCCCGAGGCGAGTTTGGCGCGGGCGTCGTCGATCTTGCTGGTGATCGCAGAGATCTTGGCCTGCGCCTCGGCCACCTGCTTTTGGCTTTCCTGAATCTGGGTCTCGAAATCGGCCATCGCGCCCTCCGTTGCAATCACATGCCCCATGTAGGCAATGTCTTTTGAATTAACATGGGTCGTCGTCAGAAAACCGGCCGGAACGATTCCGGCCCTCACCATAGTCCGGCGACCGGTTGCAGTCTTGCGCAAGTCGCTGCGCGACGCAAAGGCCTTCTTGCGAATGGGCGAAGGCTGGCGCGGTCAGACCGGGATGTTGTCGATCAGCCGTACGCCATCCAGCCAGGCCGCGGCAAGCATCCGGCGCGGGCGGCGCGGGTCGTCAGACGGCATCAGGGTTTCGGCGTCGCGCAACTCGATGTATTCGACCCGCTCGAACCCCGCGCCGCGCACCGCCTCGGCGGCCTCGCGGATCGCCATGCGGTCGGACTGCCCGGCGCGGATGTCCTGGGCCGCCGCCGTGATCGCGGAAAACAGGACGCCCGCCTTTGCCCGGCCTGCGGGCGTCAGCCGCAGATTGCGCGACGACATCGCCAGACCATCCGTCTCGCGCACGGTCTCGCAGCCGACCACGGTGACGGCCAGATTCAGATCGCGCACCAGACGCCGGACGACCTGCAACTGTTGCCAGTCTTTCTGGCCGAAATAGCCGCGATGCGCTTCGGTCATGCCGAACAGTTTGGTCACCACCGTGGCCACGCCGTCAAAATGGCCCGGGCGCATGCGGCCTTCCAGAGGCTCTGAGACGCCGCCGACCGACACCGTGGTGACAAAGCTGTCGGGAT
>JANMJC010000043.1:0-1941 GCA_031371185.1 Paracoccaceae bacterium
ATCGACCCGGCGGCGTTGGTGGCGATCAGCGCTTCGGCCCCCAGAGCCTTCAGCACCGTCAGCGCGCCCCGCATCGCGCCCGGATTGCCGTTTTCATAGTAATGCTCGCGCGCGCCGAAAACCGCCACGCGCACGCCCTCCAGATCGCCGATCACCAGGTTCGGATTGTGGCCCGACACGCCGACATGCGGAAATCCCGGCAGATCGGCGTAGGGAATCGACACCCCCGCGACCGCGCCGGCCAGATGACCCAGACCCGATCCCAGGATCAGCCCCAGTTTCACCGGGGCCACGCCCGCCCTTGCGCGGATCAGATCAAGGGTCGCCTGCATCCTCAGCGCTCCTTCACATAGGGCTCGCCGCCCGCGCGGGGCGGAGTGGCCTTGCCCACCAGCCCGGCCAGAACCACCACGGTCAGGATATAGGGCAGCGCGTCCAGCGCGGGCACCGGGACCTTGACCGACACCACCGCCTCGACCACGTCGGGCCGCAGCGCCAGCGCCTGAAAGAACCCAAACAGCATCGTGGCTCCCAGGGCATGCCACGGCCGCCACTTGGCAAAGATCAGCGCGGCCAGCGCGATATAGCCGCGCCCCGCCGTCATCTCGCGGCCAAACCCGGCTTGCAGCCCGCAAGCCATATAGGCCCCCGCCAGCCCGCACAGAACCCCGGTGATCATCACCGCCGAATAGCGCAGGCGCACCACCGACACCCCGGCCGTATCGACCGAGGCCGGATTTTCGCCCACAGCCCGCAGGCGCAGGCCATAGCGGGTGCGAAACAGCACCCACCAGGTCAGGGGGACCATCGCAAAGCCGACATAGACCAGTGCCGAATGCCCCGAGACCACCTCGGCATACAAGGGCCCCAGCAACGGCACGCCGCGCAGCGCCTCGGCAAAGGGCAACTCGATCGGCAGGAATCGCGCCGCACCCTCCAGCGGAGCGGTTCGCCCGCCCTGCCCGAACAGGTCCTGCGCGATCAGCACGGTGATGCCCGAGGCGACAAAGTTCAGCGCCACGCCCGAAATCAGCTGATTGCCGCGAAAGGTGATCGAGGCCAGCCCATGGACCAGCGCGAACAGCATCGACCCCGCGATGCCTGCCAGAAGCCCGATCCACACCGATCCGGTCAGCGCCGCCACCGCCGCCGATGACATGGCGGCCATCAGCATCTTGCCTTCCAGCCCGATGTCGAAAATCCCGGCGCGTTCGGAATACAGGCCCGCCAGGCAGGCGAACAGCAGCGGAATGGCCAGACGGATCGTGGAATCCAGCACCTGCAACAGCGTTGCGTAATCCATCACGCGGCTCCTTTCGCGGGGGCGGCAATCGGGCCGGTCCTGGGCCTGAACACCCATCCCAGCATCATCCGCACCATCATGTCGAGCGCGCCGGTGAACAGGATCACAAGGCCCTGCACCACGGTTCGCAGTTCGATCGGGATCGTGGTGTTCAGCCCCAGGGACGCTCCGCCCTGATACAGAAAGCCGAACAGGATCGCCGCCAGCAGCACCCCCAAGGGATGGTTGCGCCCCATCAGCGCCACCGCGATGCCGATGAAGCCCGCCCCCTCGGCCGAATTCTGCAACAGCCGCTCGGACTGCCCCATGACGTTGTTGATCGCCATCAGCCCCGACAAGCCGCCCGACAGGATCATGGCCACCATGATGATCTTGAAACTGGAAATGCCCGCGTAATTCGCGGCTTTTTCCTGCTTGCCGAAGGCGCGGATTTCATAGCCCAGCCGGGTGTGCCACATCAGGCGCCACACCGCCACACAGGCCGCCAGTGCGATGAAGAAGGTCACATTCGCGGGCACGCGCTGATAGGTCGGCAGGCCGTCCTTGCCTAACTTGATCGCCCCGTCGGCGTCGTACTTCAGGAAAAGGTCCTGCAGGAACGGCATGTCGTGGAATTTGGGCAGGCCCACCGCATCGGG
>JANMJC010000075.1:0-2231 GCA_031371185.1 Paracoccaceae bacterium
GCGAGGTCATGGCGATTGGCCGCACCATTCACGAATCGATGCAAAAGGCGCTGGCATCGCTGGAAACCGGGCTGTCGGGCTTTGACGACATCGCCATTCCCGGCGCCCCTGACCGCACCGCCATCTTCAAGGCCCTGGGACAAGCCACCCCCGACCGCCTGCGGGTGATCGCCCAGGCCATGCGCCACGGGTTGACCAATGACGAGATCAATGGCGCCACCGCTTTTGACCCGTGGTTTCTGACCCGCATCCGCGAGATCATCGAGGTCGAGGCGCAAGTGCGCCGCGACGGCCTGCCCACCACCGCCGCCGCGCTGCGCAAACTGAAAATGATGGGCTTTACCGACGCCCGCCTTGCCACCCTGACCGGCGGCAACGAGGCTCAGGTGCGCCGCGCCCGCCGCAATCTGGGCGTGACCGCCGTCTTCAAGCGCATCGATACCTGTGCCGCCGAGTTCGAAGCCCAGACCCCCTATATGTATTCCACCTACGAGGTGCCCGCGATGGGCGACGTGGAATGCGAAGCGCGGCCCTCGAACGCCAAGAAGGTTGTCATTCTGGGTGGCGGCCCCAACCGCATCGGTCAGGGCATCGAGTTTGACTATTGCTGCTGTCATGCCTGCTATGCCCTGACGGCGGCGGGCTTTGAGACGATCATGATCAACTGCAACCCTGAAACCGTGTCGACCGACTACGACACCTCGGACCGTCTGTATTTCGAACCGCTGACCCTGGAACATGTGCTGGAAATTCTGCGGGTCGAACAGGACAACGGCACCCTGCACGGCGTGATCGTGCAATTTGGCGGCCAGACGCCGCTGAAACTCGCGCAGGCGCTGGCGAACGAAGGCATCCCGATCCTGGGCACCACGCCCGATGCCATTGACCTTGCCGAAGACCGCGAGCGGTTTCAGCAGCTTTTGCACAAACTGGGCCTGAAGCAGCCACACAACGGCACCGCCCGGTCGCGGGACGAGGCCTTTGTCGTGGCCGCCGATGTCGGCTATCCGCTGGTGATCCGTCCGTCCTTCGTGCTGGGCGGCCGCGCGATGGAGATCATCCGCGACGATGCCCAACTAGAGCGCTACATCACCACCGCCGTACAGGTCTCGGGGTCGTCGCCGGTGCTGTTGGACAGCTACCTGTCTGGCGCGGTCGAGGTGGACGTTGACGCGCTTTGCGATGGCAAGGCCGTCCATGTCGCGGGCATCATGGAGCATATCGAAGAGGCCGGCGTGCATTCGGGCGACAGTGCCTGCTGCCTGCCGCCGCACCAGTTGTCCGATGACATCGTGGCCGAACTGACGCGCCAGACCGTTGTGATGGCTTTGGCGCTGAAGGTTGTCGGGCTGATGAACGTGCAATTCGCGATCAAGGACGGCGTGATCTTTGTGCTCGAGGTCAACCCGCGCGCCTCGCGCACCGTGCCTTTCGTCGCCAAGGCCACCGATTCTGCCATCGCCTCGATTGCCGCCCGACTGATGGCGGGAGAGCCCCTGTCGAACTTCCCGATGCGCCCTCCCTACCCCGCCGGTGTGGGGCCCGACACGCCGCTGCCGCTTGCCGATGCGATGACGCTGGCCAACCCCAAAACCCCATGGTTTTCGGTGAAAGAGGCCGTGCTGCCCTTTGCCCGTTTCCCCGGCGTCGACCCGGTCCTGGGACCGGAAATGCGCAGCACCGGAGAGGTCATGGGCTGGGACCGCACCTTTGCGCTCGCGTTTTTGAAGGCGCAGATGGGCGCCGGGGTGATGCTGCCCGAAAGCGGCCGGGTGTTCGTGTCGGTCAAGAACATGGACAAGACCGACGCCATGGCCGGCGCCGTGCGCGGTCTGATCGGTCTGGGGTTCGAGGTGGTCGCGACCAAAGGCACGGCGGCCTGGCTGGCCGGTCTGGGATTGGCGGCGACGGCGGTGTCGAAGGTCTACGAGGGCCGCCCGAACATCGTGGACCGGCTGAAGAACGACGAGATCGCGCTGGTGATGAACACGACGGAGGGCACGCAGGCGATTTCAGACTCGCGCGATATCCGCCGCGTCGCCCTGATGGACAAGATCCCCTACTTCACCACCGCCGCCGCCAGCATTGCAGCAGTGCAGGCGATGCAGGCGCGGGGCGAGGGGTATGGGGTGAGGACGTTGCAGGGGTGAGGCGCGCCCCCGGGGCTTTGCCCGGGGGCAAAACGCTCCGGTGGAGCGTTTTGATCGCCGAACGCCCGCGAAAGCTTTCGC
>JANMJC010000130.1:0-10040 GCA_031371185.1 Paracoccaceae bacterium
TTCTTTCCGCGCCCGTGTCCTATCGGCTGTTGCCAAGGGACTTGAAACGCGCCGGATCCCGCCTGGCCAGGAGCGAGGCAAGCAGGAAGCCGATCAGCGCAAAGACCAGGACCAGCGCAGGCAGGCCCCAGGACAGAATGCCGCCCGCCCCGGTCAGCGCGCCGAAATCCCTGAAGATGATGATGAACAGATAGCCCATCACCAGCCCGGTGATGATCGGAAAGATCTTGGTCGCGATCACGTTCTCTCCCATGGCGTCGCGGGCAAAAAAGCCGATGACCGCGAAAGAGGTCAGGGCCATCAGGCCCAGAACGCCCAGAGTGCCCAACTGGCTGAGCCAGACGAAGAGGTTCAGGACCGGGTCCAGACCCTGCAAGACGAACAGCGTGACGACGGCCAGCGCAATCACGGTCTGGATCAGCGATCCGATATGCGGGCTTTGGTGCTGGGCATGGGTGGTGCCGATGCGGTCGGGCAGGATGCCTTCACGCCCGGCCACGAACTTGTAGCGCGCAACGGCGTTGTGAAAGGCAAGGACCGCCGCAAAGATCGAGGTCATGAACAGCACGCCCATGATGTTGGTCAGCGTGCCGCCGATGTAACGCCCGCTCACCTCGAACAGGAAGGCCGAAGGGTCCGGCATGCCCTGAAGCGTCGGCAAAAGCTTGTCCACGCCGACGCCCATGGTCATCAGCCAGGAGGTGAGGGTGTAGAAGATGCCGATGGCCAGCACAGAGATATAGGTGGCCCTTGGCACTGTCACCGAGGGGTTCTTGGCCTCTTCGGAATAGATCGTGGTCGCCTCGAAACCGATGAAACCGGCAAAGCAGAACAGAAAGCCGATCGACGGCACGCCCGAGGTGATCTCGCTCCAGGTGAAGGGTTGCAGGTTCAACCCGGAATCGCCGCCCGAGAACAGGATCGCCAGATCAAGCAGCACCACGATGGCGAATTCCGCCAGCACCAGGACCATCAGCACCTTTGCCGAAAGGTCGACCTGCCGGTAGCCCAGAATGGCGATGACCGCGATGGCCATATAGCTCCAGACATACCACTCCATCACGATGCCCCATTGGGCAAAAGTGCCGCTGGCAACGGCGCCGAACAGGCCCAGAAGGCCGACCTGCATGGCGTTGTAGGACAGGATCGCAACCAGGGCCGCCGCGCCACCCATGCGGCCGCCAAGGCCCTGGGCAGAAAAGGCGTAAAAGGCGCCCGCATTCTTGATGTGGCGCGACATGGCCACATAGCCGACCGAAAACAGCAAGAGGATGATCGTGACAAGGGCAAAGCTGCCGGCAATGCCCGCGCCGTTGCCAAGCAGCATCGAGGGCGGAATCCCGCCCCCCGCCCCGGTCAGAGGAGCCGCCGCCGAGACGACCAGAAAACTGATCGAAGCGACGCCGAGCGAGTTCTTTTTCAACTGGTTTGTCGGAATTCCGGAGGTCTCGCTCATGCACGGCCCCCTGCGGTCTGGTGAGGTTTCGCTGACATGTCTTTTCCCTTTGTTGACGGTCCTGCGACGGTTGACCCGGCGTCGGTTTGATATTTGAACCGATGGTTCGAAAATATTGTGACAGGCCCGGCCGGGACCTGTCAAGAAATTTGCGCGGTTGCGGTTTGCGAAAGCAAGCTTCATGCAGGTTTTGCAGAGCGGTTCGGGGGGATGCGACAAAAATGCGGCTGGGATATGTGTCATTGGTCGGGCGCGGGGCCAACGACCTGCTGCTGGCGCAGGTCGCCGCACGGGCCGAGGCCGCAGGGATTGCGCTGGCGGGATGCGTGCAACTGAACACCGACCGGGCCGGTCTGGACGATTGCGACATGGACCTGCGCATTCTGGGCGGCGGCCCTCTGGTGCGGATCAATCAGCGGTTGGGGGCGGGGTCACGCGGCTGCAAGCTGGACCCCGGCGCCTTGGAGGCGGCGGTGGCCGAGGTCTCGGCGCGGATGACGGGCGCGCAGGTTCTGATCGTCAACAAGTTCGGCAAGCACGAGGCGCTTGGTCGCGGGTTCCGCCCCCTGGTGGGCGAGGCGCTGGCCGCCGGGATGGATGTGGTTCTGGGTGTCAACCGGCTGAACCTGGCCGCATTTCTGGAATTTGCCGGGGAATTCGCGCAGGAACTGGAGCCGGAGGCCAAGGCGATTTTGGCGTTTATTGAGGGATAGGGGGCAGTTAGCCCTCTTTGATCTGTTGTTTGCCAAATTTGATTTTAATCGAATTTGGCCGCGCCTGCCTGCCCCGGCAGGCGCGTTTTCACGCACCAGCCAGACAGGCGCGCCCAAATTCCGGAGAGGTCCGGCCTGCTGAAGGCCCCTTGGTTTACGGCTTGCGCCTCCAGCCAACGAACCGGGAAACTCTCCACTGGAGAGTTTCCCGATCGGTTCGAAACAATCACCCTTAGTCCTGCGCGCGGCCCTGATAGGAATAATCCTCGGTGTTGATCACGATCTTGATGCCGGCCCCGATATGCGGCGGCACCAGAACGCGCAACCCGTTGGTGCAGATCGCGGGCTTGTAGGACGACGAGGCGGTTTGCCCCTTGACCACCGGTTCGGTCTCGGCGATCTCGACGGTGACGCGCTGCGGCAGCGACATCGAAATCGCCGCCCCGTCAAAGGTTTGCAGGTAAACCTTCATCCCATCGGTCAGAAACACCTTGTCGTCGCCCACGACATCGCCCGACACCGCCACCTGTTCATAGGTTTCGGGGTTCATGAAGTGATAGCCTTCGCCATCCTCGTAAAGGAAATCATACTCGCGCTCGTCCACGCTTGCCTTTTCCACCATCTCGGTGGTGCGCCAGCGTTCGGCCACCTTCACCCCGTCCGAAATGCGCCGCATGTCGACAGAGGTGGTCGGCGTGCCCTTGCCGGGGTGGAAGTTTTCCGACTTCAGCACCAGATACAGGCGGTTTTCCAACTCGACGATATTGCCCTTGCGCAGCGAGGAAGCGATGACTTTGACCACGGTCTTTCCTTGTACCTTGTGGGGCCCGGGATTATGGGGCCGAATGGGTTGCGCCGCGCTTAGCGCATCCGGAACGAAATCTCCAGTGCCGGGGGCAGAAATCTTGAGCAATCCTTGGTGGAACCCCGCATATCACGCCGAACGCCGCCCGCTTTTGCTGGCGCGGGGCCGGATTCAGGGGGCATTTCGGGTCTGGCTGGCCGATCAGGGCTTTACCGAGGTGGACCCGGCGGCGCTGGCCGTCAGCCCGGGAAACGAGGCGCATCTGCACGCCTTTGCCACCAGCGCCATCGGCACCGACGGGGTGGCGCGCCCGCGCTACCTGCACACCTCGCCCGAGTTTGCGATGAAAAAGCTGCTGGCGGCGGGCGAAACCCGCATCGCCGCCTTTGCCCATGTCTTTCGCAACCGCGAGCGCGGGGCGCTGCACAGCCCGGAGTTCACCCTGCTGGAATGGTACCGCGTCGGGCAGGATTATACGGTGCTGATGCAGGATGTGGCGACACTTGTGGCCCTTGCCGCACGGGCGGCGGGGGGCGCGGCTTTTCGGTTTCGCGACAAGACCTGCGATCCCTTTGCCCCCTTCGAACGCCTGTCGGTGGCCGAGGCGTTCCAGACCCATGCCGGGATCGACCTGATGGCCACGATGGACGGGCAGGGCGCAACCAATGCGGCGGCGCTGGCGGCACAGATGGACCGGGCGGGGATTGGCCGTGCGAGCGACGACACATGGTCGGACATGCTGTCGCGCGTTCTGGCCGAAAAGGTGGAACCGCATCTGGGGCAGGGTCGTCTGACCGTGCTGGACCATTATCCCGTCGCCGAGGCCGCCCTGGCCCGCCGGGTGCCGGGCGACGCCCGCCTGGCCGAGCGGTTCGAGGTCTATGCCTGCGGGGTGGAACTGGCCAACGGCTTTGGCGAATTGACCGATGTGGCCGAGCAGCGCCTGCGGTTTCAGGCGGAAATGGCCGAAAAGCAGCGGGTCTACGGCGAAACCTATCCCCTGGACGAGGACCTGCTGGCAGCCCTTGCGATCGTCCCCGATGCCTCGGGCATCGCGATGGGCTTTGACCGGCTGGTGATGCTGGCCACCGGCGCGCCGCGCATCGACGATGTGATCTGGGCGCCGCCCGCCTGAAGGCTTTTCGCAGCCCTGCAGGCGCTCATCGCAGGGAAAAATCAACGCATCGCATTGACCTTGGCGGGGTCAGATGCCATTTCGGTGACAAAGCTTTCTGGGAGAAGAAAATGCCGGTCTATCGTTCCCGCACCACCACCCATGGCCGCAACATGGCCGGCGCGCGCGGCCTTTGGCGCGCCACCGGCATGAAGGACGGCGATTTCGGCAAGCCGATCATCGCCATCGTCAATTCCTTTACCCAGTTCGTGCCGGGCCATGTCCACCTGAAGGACCTGGGCCAGATGGTCGCGCGCGAGGTCGAGGCGGCGGGCGGCGTGGCCAAGGAGTTCAACACCATCGCGGTTGATGACGGCATTGCGATGGGCCATGACGGGATGCTGTATTCGCTGCCCTCGCGCGAACTGATCGCTGACAGCGTTGAATACATGGTCAACGCCCATTGCGCCGATGCCATGGTCTGCATCTCGAACTGCGACAAGATCACCCCCGGCATGCTGATGGCGGCGATGCGGCTGAACATTCCGGTGGTCTTCGTGTCGGGCGGGCCGATGGAGGCCGGCAAGGCGGTGATCAAGGGCCGCGAGATTGCGCTGGATCTGGTCGATGCCATGGTCGTGGCCGCCGATGAAAGCTATAGCGATGCCGAGGTCGAAGAGATCGAAAAGGCCGCTTGTCCGACCTGCGGGTCGTGCTCGGGGATGTTCACCGCCAATTCGATGAACTGCCTGACCGAGGCGCTTGGCCTGTCGCTTCCCGGCAACGGATCGACCCTTGCCACCCATGCCGACCGCCAGCGCCTGTTCGTCGAGGCCGGGCATCTGATCGTGGACATCACCAAACGCTACTACGAACAGGACGACGCCAGCATCCTGCCGCGCAATGTGGCCAACAAGCAGGCGTTTGAGAACGCCATGGCGCTGGACATTGCGATGGGTGGGTCGACCAACACCGTGCTGCATGTTCTGGCGGCGGCGCATGAAGGCGGGATCGATTTCACCATGGCCGATATCGACGCCATGTCGCGCCGGGTGCCCTGCCTGTCCAAGGTGGCCCCTGCCAAGCAGGATGTCCATATGGAGGATGTCCACCGCGCCGGCGGCATCATGGCCATTCTGGGCCAGTTGGATGTGGCGGGTCTGTTGAACCGCGACTGCGTGACGGTTCATGCCCCCACGATGGGGGCCGCGCTGGACCATTGGGACATCAGCCGGACCAATCAGGAAAGCGTGCGGAACTTCTTCAAGGCGGCGCCGGGCAATGTGCGCACGGCGGTCGCCTTTTCGCAAAGCAAACGCTATGCCGAACTGGATCTTGACCGCGAGCATGGCGTGATCCGGTCGGCAAGGCATGCCTTTTCCAAGGATGGCGGTCTGGCGGTGCTGTCGGGCAACATCGCGCCGGACGGCTGCATCGTGAAAACCGCCGGGGTGGACGATTCGATTCTGGTGTTTTCGGGCCCGGCGCGGGTCTTTGAATCGCAGAATGCGGCGGTCGAGGCGATCCTGTCGAACAAGATCAAGGAGGGTGACGTTCTGGTCATCCGCTATGAAGGGCCAAAGGGCGGGCCGGGGATGCAGGAAATGCTGTATCCGACCAGCTATCTGAAATCCAAGGGGCTGGGCAAGGCCTGCGCCCTGCTGACGGACGGTCGGTTCTCGGGCGGCACCTCGGGGCTGTCGATCGGGCATGTATCGCCCGAGGCGGCGTCGGGCGGGGTGATCGGCCTGGTTCACGAAGGCGACATGATCGACATCGACATTCCGGGCCGCACGATTTCCCTGCGCGTGGCCGAGGCAGAGCTGGCGACGCGGCGCGTGGCGCAGGAGGCCGCTGGCTGGAAGCCGGCCAGGAAGCGCCCGCGCAAGATCACCGATGCGCTGCGGGCCTATGCGCTGTTTGCGACTTCGGCGGCCACGGGGGCGGTGCGGCGGTTGCCGGAAGAGTAGGGGCGAAATCCGTCCGGTTGGGCGGGAGCAGACGGGCCTCCGGTGGAGGCACGTCGCCGCCCACGCGACATGCGTGACGCGTTATCCGGTCAGCAATAACTGTCAGAGGGCAGCGCCTGCCCGAGGGCAGGTCGGGCGCTGCCCGGTGCCTTTGGGGCACCATGCGGCGGGCTGAAAGGTTTCGCGTTCTCAGGGCCGACGGCCCCTGCAAATGGAAAAGTCTGAACCAGAGACCGGACCAAAGGCAGCTATGCCTAATGCCGTCCCGTCAGCCAGTTCCCGAAGGCCGCAAAGCGCGACGGACCAATCCCCAAATCCGCCTCGCGCCGATCCCCGATGCGCAACAACCGATACATCAGATGCACGCCCAGCCAGCGCAAAGGCTCGACCTCCCACTTGCGCACCTTTCGGTTGACCCAAGGCAGCCGGGTCAGCGCGGTGTCGCGCCCCAGGGCCAGATCGGCGAGGGTCTGGCCTGCAAGGTTGGACGTCGACACGCCCACGCCCACATAGCCCCCGGCCCAGCCAAGCCCGGTTTCGCGGTCCAGCCCGACCGTCGCGCACCAGTCGCGCGGCACGCCGAGGACACCGCACCAGGCGTGGTCGATGGGATAATCAGCGGCGGCGGGGAAATGCTGGCGCAATACCTCTGTCAGCCGCCGGATGGTTTCGGCGTCGGGCGCGCCGTTCCTGTCCATCTTCGAGCCGAACTTGTAGGGCACCCCGCGCGCGCCGACGGTGATGCGGCCCTCACGCGTGCGCTGGCAATAGCAATAGGAACTGGCCATGTCCTCGATCAATTCATGCCCGTCCCAGCCGATCTTGGCCCAGACCTCGGGCGGCAGGGGGACGGTGGCGATCTGGGCCGAATTCAGCGGCAGCCAGTCGCGTTTGCGCCCGGGCAGGGTGGCGGTGAAGCCTTCGGTGCAGCGCAGGATCACCGGCGCGCGCAGGGTGCCCGCGGCGGTGACGACCTGACCTTTGGCATAGGACAGAACCTCGGTCCCCTCGTGGATGACCGCCCCTGCGCGTTCGGCGGCAAGGGCCAGACCGCGCACCAGTTTGGCCGGTTGAACCCGCGCCATGCCCGACATTGTCATGGCCCCCAGCACCCCCGGAATCGAGATGCGCTGTGCGACCTCGGCCGTGGTCAGTTCGCGCATCCGGTGCCCTTCGCCCCAGTGCTGGTGATGGGCGATCTGGGCCCTCATCCGGGCCAGTTGCGCCGGATTGGTGGCCACCAACAACGCTTCGGACGGCAGGATATCGGCGTCGATGCCTTCGGCGTCGCAGACCCGGGTGATTTCCGGCACCGTGCTTTCCAGCGCCTTGACCATGTCCAGCACCGCTGCGCGCGAAGTATCGGCGGCATAGCGGTCGTGGTTCCAGGCGAAGGTGCCCGTGCACCACCCGCCATTGCGTCCCGACGCGCCGTAGCCGGCGAAGTCCTTTTCCAGCACCACAACCCGCAGATGCGGGGCGGATTTCATCAGGTAATAGGCGGTCCACAGCCCGGTAAAGCCCGCGCCGATGATGGCAACGTCGGCCAAACTGTCGCCGGGCAACCCCGGGCGGCGGGTTTGGGGCAGGCCGATGTCGGCGTACCAGAAAGAGACGTCTCCGATGTGCATGGTCAGGGGCCTTTGGTGGTTTGGCCCATGGTGGCGCGGGGGGCCGGTCGGCGCAAGAGGGGCGCTGCCCCACCTTGGGTTTTCCAAGGAAAATCCAAGGTTCCCCGGGATATTTGGATCAAGATGAAAGGGCTTGGGGGGACAGGTGGGCCAGCCAGGCCTTGAACGAGGTCAGTGGCGCGCGCGGCGGCGTGGCGGTGGGAAAGACCAGATAATAGGCGCCAGAGGCCGGGATGGCGGGGCCGAACGCCGGGGCTAGGCGGCCTTCGGACAGGTCGCGGTCCAACAGGAAGGTCGGGACAAGGGCGGCGCCAAGGCCGTGGATGGCGGCCTGGATCATCGTGGCGAACTGGTCGAACAGCATGGCGGGGGGGCGTTGGGACGCCGTACCGTGATGGGCCAGCCAACGCGACCAGTCGCCCGGGCGGCTGTCCAGTTGCAAGAGCGGCAGGGACAGGATCCGGGACGCCGAGGTCAGCGGCGCGGGCAGAAGCGACGGGGCGGCAATGGCCAGCAGATCTTCGTCCATAAGCTTGAGATAGTCCACGCCCGGCCAATCCTGACGGCCATAGTGGATGGCGGCGTCAAAGGCGGTGGTGGCAAAATCAAAGGGTTTCAGGCGGGTGGACAGGTTGACCGTCACCTCGGGATGCTGACGGGCGAATTGGGCAAGGCGTGGGGCCAGCCAGTGCATGCCGAAGGCCGGCAGGATGGCGAGGTTCAGCGACCCTCCGGTGGGATTGGCGCGCAGCGACAGCGAGGCGGCGGACAGGGTGGACAGGGCGCGGCGCGCCTGCGCCACGAAATCCAGCGCGGCGGGGGTCAGGCGCAGGCGGTGCCTGTCGCGGATCAAGAGCGCCACGCCCAACTGCCCCTCCAGCACCTGCAACTGGCGCGAGATGGCGCCCTGGGTCAGGTTCAACTCGGCGGCGGCGGCCGAAGCGGTGCCCAGGCGGGCGACGGATTCCAGCGCCAGCAGCGAGGGGATCGAGGGCAGGTAACGGCGCGCAAACATATGAGGTTTTCTCATGCCAAGGTGAGGGGGTTTCGGTGGCAATTTGCCGGATAATGTGGAATATGGCGAGCAGAATATGAGATTTCCTGTGGAGGATGCCCGAATGGCCGACCAACCCTCGCTGAAAGCCAAGGATGCCCCCGATCTGGGGCGCTTCCATTGGGAAGACCCCTTCCGGCTGGACGACCAGTTGACCGAGGAAGAGCGCATGCTGCGCGACGGGGCGCGGGCCTATGCGCAGGAAAAACTTCAGCCGCGCGTGATTGCCGCCTACCGCGAGGAGACCACCGACCCGGCGATCTTCCGCGAGATGGGCGAGATGGGCCTGCTTGGCACCACGATCCCGGAAGAATACGGCGGGTTGGGGGCCTCTTACGTCGCCTATGGCCTGATCGCGCGCGAGGTTGAGCGGGTCGACAGCGGCTATCGCAGCATGATGTCGGTGCAGTCGTCGCTGGTGATGTACCCGATCTATGCCTACGGCACCGAAGCGCAGCGGATGAAATACCTGCCGAAACTGGCGGCCGGCGAATGGATCGGCTGCTTTGGCCTGACCGAACCCGATGCGGGGTCGGACCCGGCCGGCATGAAGACCACGGCGAAGAAGACCGCGAATGGCTATGTGCTGAACGGGTCCAAGATGTGGATTTCGAACGCGCCGATCGCGGATGTCTTCGTGATCTGGGCCAAGTCGGACGCGCATGGCGGCAAGATCCGCGGCTTTGTGCTGGACAAGGGCACCAAGGGCCTGAGCGCGCCCAAGGTGGGGGGCAAGCTGTCGTTGCGCGCCTCGATCACCGGCGAGATCGTGATGAAGGATGTCGAGGTGGGCGAGGACGCGCTGCTGCCCTTTGTCGAGGGGCTGAAGGGGCCGTTCGGCTGTCTGAACCGGGCGCGCTATGGCATTTCCTGGGGCGTGCTGGGGGCGGCGGAATTCTGCATGGCCGCCGCGCGTCAGTACGGGCTGGACCGCAAGCAATTCGGCAAGCCTTTGGCGCAGACCCAGTTGTTCCAGTTGAAACTTGCCAATATGATGACCGAGATTTCACTGGGGTTGCAGGCGTCGTTGCGCGTGGGCCGTCTGATGGACGAGGCCAATGCCGCGCCCGAGATGATCAGCATCGTCAAGCGCAACAACTGCGGCAAGGCGCTGGATATTGCCCGCGCCGCGCGCGACATGCACGGCGGCAATGGCATTTCCGATGCCTTCCCGGTGATGCGCCACATGGTCAATCTGGAAACCGTGAACACCTACGAAGGCACCCACGATGTCCACGCCCTGATCCTGGGGCGCGCCATCACCGGGTTGCAGGCCTTTTTTTAGATCGGGCGTTCT
>JANMJC010000174.1:0-6517 GCA_031371185.1 Paracoccaceae bacterium
GCCGTAAGCGCCAAAGCCGTAGAAGGCCACCGACGCGGGCAGGTTCTGCGGGCGCTGTGCTGCGAACCAGTGGTCAAAGCGGCGATCCGAAAAGGCGGGCATGCCCGGATGCTCGCCATTGGTCAGAAGGGCGATGCGGGCGGCAGAGGACAGGGGTGGCAGGAACATTTCGGCGACCTGAGCGCTGGCAAGGTGGTCGCGCACGGCCGCCTCGGCGCGGGTGGCGGCAAAACCTGCGGCGCGGCGGAACAGGCAGACCATGAATTCCGGGTCGATCTGGTCCAACCGCTCCAGCAGGGCAAAGGCCGGGGCTTGGGAAATCAGAAGATAGGCGTTGTCGGGGTGCAGCCGCGATTGCCGCGACGAGATGCAGACGCTGGCCACCAGTCGCATCCGCATCAGGTCGTACAGAAGGTCGGCCTCGACCTCTTGCAGGGAAAACTCGGCCACATAGCCTTCGATCAGGGCGCGGGCGGCGGCATAGAGATCAGGCGCGTCCAGAAGGGCATAGGCCAGCGTGATCGCCAGTTCGTTGACCACGCGGCCAAATCCCATGTCGCCAAAGTCGATCAGGCCGGTGATGCGGTCGGGGTTGGCCGGGTCGACGATGACGTTGTTGTCATTGGCGTCCTGATGCAGCACCGAGGCGCGCAGCCGGGGCAGAACCGGCAGCACCCGCGCGTCGTAGCGGTCGAACAGGCCCTGCACCAGCGCTTGCCGGGGTGCTGTGGCGATGTCGGGCACGCAGGGTTTCAGCGCCGCCACATGGTCCAGCGACCAGGCAAAATCATCGCGGATCGCATCGGGGTGGCCAAATCCCTGCAGCCCGGTGCTGACCCGCCCCATGAAGGCCCCCAGATTGCGCAACTGCGTCAGGCTGCGCGGTGCCTGCGACAAGGTGGTGCCGTCCAGATAGGTGACCATGCGCACAAGGCAGGTCTGACCGTCAACCGCGTGGGTGGCCGCGTTGGCGCCGGTCAGGGTGGGAACCAGCCGGGGAATGCCCGCCACACCCGCCTGCGCCAGATGCAGGATCACCGCGTCCTGCAGCGCGATCAGCCGCGCATCTTCGGCCGCATTGACTACCTTCAACACGAAACGCCCCGCTTCGGTGTCGATCCGCGCGTTCTGGTCGCGCTCGGAATTCAGCGGGCGCAGCGGGCCGGCCAGTCCGTAGTGCCGCAGGGCAAGCGCCTGAAGCTCGGACATCGACAGGCAGGGCGGAGCAATTTCGAACGCCGACATCTTGGGTCCTTCAGTTTGGATCGCCGGAAAGTATCGCAGAAACAGGGGGCGGAGCCAGTCGCAGGCTGGAATAAAAACGTTTATATGGAATTTTCTCCGTGGTCGATAGGGCCCTTCGCGCCGATCCCTTGCAGCGGTCAAAGGCGCGCGGGCCGGGCTTGCGCGGCGTCGGGCGAGGGGCCATGTTAAGACAGGAATTCAGCGGAGGTTTTCATCATGCGGCTTGGCGAGATCATGGGCCAGAATGCGGTGTTTCTGGCGATCGCGGCCTTTATCATCCTGTGCATTTTTCTGGGGGTGCGGATCGTGCCGCAGTCCGAAAAATTCGTGGTCGAACGCTTCGGGCGTCTGAGGGTGGTGCTGGGACCTGGCATCAACTTTATCGTGCCGTTTCTGGACCGGGTGCGGCACCGGATCTCGGTGCTGGAACGGCAGTTGCCGAACGCGCATCAGGATGCGATCACGGCGGACAACGTGCTGGTCAAGGTGGAAACCAGCGTGTTCTACCGCATCACCGAGCCGGAAAAGACCGTCTACCGCATCCGCGATGTGGACGGGGCCATTGCCACGACCGTGGCGGGGATCGTGCGGTCGGAAATCGGCAAGCTGGAACTGGATCAGGTGCAGTCGAACCGGACCGAGCTGATCTTCAAGGTGCGCGAACAGGTCGCGGTGATGGTTGAAGACTGGGGGATCGAGGTGACGCGCGCCGAACTTCTGGACGTGTCGCTGGATGAACAGACCCGGATGGCGATGCTGCAGCAGTTGAACGCGGAACGGGCGCGCCGCGCGCAGGTGACCGAGGCCGAGGGCTTGAAGCGGTCGGTCGAACTGTCGGCCGATGCCGAGTTGTACGCCGCCGAGCAGCAGGCCAAGGCGAAAAAGATCACCGCCGATGCCGAAGCCTATGCGACCACGGCGATTGCGGCGGCCATTCAGGCCAGCGGGATCGAGGCGGTGCAGTACCAACTGGCGCTGAAACAGGTCGAGGCGCTGACCAAGGTCGGCTCGGGCGATGGCAAGCAGATGATCCTGGTGCCGACTCAGGCGCTTGAAGCGTTCGGCGATGCCTTCAAGATGCTGAAAGGGCGTGGGTAGCACGATGATGCATGTCTGGTGGGTTTGGGTTGTGGCGGGCTTCGGGCTTGGGGTTCTGGAAGTGATCGTGCCGGGATTCATCTTTCTGGGCTTTGCCATCGGCGCGGTCCTGACCGGGGCGCTGATCGGATTGCAGGTGCTGCACGGCGGCCCGGCGCTGTTGCTGCTGGTCTTTGCGGTGGTGTCGGTGGCGGCTTGGGCCGTGTTGCGCCGGGCGGTCGGCGTGCGCGAGGGTCAGGTCAAGATCTGGCACAAGGACATCAACGACTGACGTTGCCCTGCCCGCTGTTCCGGCGGGGGAAGGGGGGAAGGCACAGGGCAAAAGGGTCGACCGGGGCAATACGGGCCGGTCTGGCGAATGGCCTGACATTCTGCCGCCCGTTCAATCTTTCGCAGTGCCACCCGGCCTGACGGGCGCGCGTGGGGTCAAGGGGATCAGATGACGGAGCAGCCGGACCTGTATCACGGCACCAAGGCCGATCTTCGCCCGGGCGATCTGATCGTGCCGGGTCACATGACCAATTTCGGCACCGGCAGGGTTTCAAACCACGTCTATCTGGCCGCCAACCTGGACGCCGCGATCTGGGGGGCGGAACTGGCCGAGGGTGCCGGGTGCGGCCGGATCTACCGGGTCGAGCCCATGGGAGAGGTCGAAGACGATCCGAACCTGACGGACAGGAAGTTTCCCGGCAACCCGACAAGGTCCTATCGCTCGCGCAGCGCCTTGCGGGTGCGGGACGAGGTGAAGGATTGGGTCGGCCACGCGCCAGAGATCTTGGCCGCCATGCGTGCCAGTGTCGCGCGATTGCGACAGGCGGGAATCGAGGCCGAGGACGATTGATCCTGGCGGGCGGCCCCGGGGGCACGTTTTTCGCCCCGCCCCCCGAAAAAGGTTTGACGGGCCCGAATTCTGCGGGAAAGTGTCGGCAGCCGGGCAAGGGTGCCGGATCGCGGCAAAAGAGGCGGGTAATGGCAGGAACGCTGACCCTGTGGCAGAACCCCGGCTGGGGGTCGGCCATCGTCGAGATGC
Organism: Paracoccaceae bacterium; assembly: GCA_031371185.1. Lineage (GTDB taxonomy): Bacteria > Pseudomonadota > Alphaproteobacteria > Rhodobacterales > Rhodobacteraceae > CAIYZT01. Next base: position 3,374 of record JANMJC010000174.1, read on the forward strand.
AGGCGGGGTTCTATGGCCTGCCTTTGACGCTGGAAACGGCGGGCGACGTCTTTGACGACGCGGCTGACCGCGCGCGGCTGGCCGGAATCAATCCGCTGATGCAGGTCCCGACGCTGGTGCTGCCCGGGGGCGAGGTGGTGACGGAATCGGCGGCGATGACCTTGCTGCTGGCCGATCTGGCGCGCAGCGACGATCTGGTGCCGGGCCCCGGGGCAAGGGACCGGGCGGCGTTCCTGCGCTGGCTGATCTTTCTGGTGGCGGCGATCTACCCAACCTTTGTGGTCGGAGACAGCCCGGCGCGGTGGGTGCCCCCGTCCCAGGCCGACGCCTTGCAAGTGCGCATGATCGAGGAACGTCAGCGGTTGTGGCGGATATTCGAGGCGGAAGCCCGCGGGCGCAAGGGCCCGTGGTTTCTGGGCGCGCGGATGTCGGCGATCGACCTCTATCTGGCAGCCATGGTGCATTGGCGGCCCCGGCAGGACTGGTTTGCCGCCGAATGCCCCCGACTCTTGGCTGCGGCAACGGCTGCGGCGGCGTTGCCGGGCGTGGCGCCGGCCCATCGGCGCAATTTCGGATGAGCTTTGTCGGTGCCAAGGCGGCCCTGGTCTGCGAGGGTGCCATCCTGACCTGTCTGCGCGACGACAGGCCCGGCCTGCGTTTTGCCAATTGGTGGGACCTGCCCGGTGGGGGCCGCGAGGGCGACGAAAGTGCCGAGGATTGCCTGTTGCGCGAGTTGGAGGAAGAGTTCGGCCTGGGTCTGGCTGCCGACCGGCTGATCTGGGCGCGCGCCTTTCCCGGGATGATCGACCACCGGCAGCGGGCGTGGTTCTTTGGCGGGCATCTGAGCCGGGCCGAGATCACCGCGATCCGCTTCGGCAGCGAGGGTCAGCGGTGGGAGATGGTCCCCCTGCCGGAATTCTGGACCCGCGAGCGGGTGGTGCCCGCGATGCAGGCGCGGGCGCGGGCGTTTCTGACCGGATAAGGCGCTTTGCCGGGCCCCCCCCCACCCCATCCCTCCCCACCAGGGGGAGGGCACGCGCAGGTTTGACGGGGGGCGTCAATCGGGCGTGGCCTTGCGCATCAGGCGGGTCAGGCCGTCGTTGAGAGGCAGGTCGATCTTGCCTTTGGCCAGCCAGGCCACGGAAAACGCGACGATCGCGACCGATTCCCAGATGAACAGAAAGTGCGGGCCATAGCCGGCGCGGGAGGGGGCAAAGGCATAGGGCGCCATGCGGGCGATGGACAAGGCCATGGTGGCGCCGCAGAGGTAATAGATCAGGCGGCGCTTGGTCAGGCCGACCTCGCCCTTGGGAAAGAAGACGGTGGCGAAGATGAAGATGCACAGGAAAAACAGGGCGGCCGAGAGGTAGTGAAAGGCGTCGGGGTGGCGGACGGCGCCGTAGAACACGGTGACGGCGTCGCCGGGGACGGGATCGTCGAAGCCGGGAGGCGGGATCAGGCCCTTGCGGTGGACCGGAAACAGGGCGACGCCGATGGCGCAGACCCCGGCCATCGTCGCAAAGGTGCGGTCGGAGAACAGGCGCGGGCGATCTTCAGGAAAACCATTGTAGCAGTACAGGAAGACCCCCACGGCGCAGAGCGTGCCCCCCAAATAGCCGCCCATCTTGGTGTAGTAGAAATCCGAAATCGACGCCTCCAGCGGGCGGCCTTCGGCCCAGGAGAAGACAAGCAGTGCGACGGGCAGCGCCAGACCCAGAAACCCGAGCAGGCGTTGCAGCGTGCGGTAGGAAATCACCAGCGCGTTGGTGGACTTCGCGCGGTCCTGACGTTCGCCCATGGGAACTCCGGTGCTTGAGTTGCGCAAGGATTGCCCGCGCAAGGGCCTGTGGTAAAGCCCTGCCGGGTCGCTTTCACGGCGGATTGACGACCCCTTCTCGGGCGCCTGCGGCTTCTCGTCCGGGGAGAGGGGGGTCAGCGCCGCGCGTTGGGCGGGCGGCCCCGGTGCAGGCCGAGTTCGGCCAGAATGGCGCGGGCGGCAGCGGCGGGATCGGGCGCCTGCCAGACCGGGCGGCCGACGACGATGTGATCCACCCCGTCCGCGATGGCCTGCGCCGGGGTGGCGATGCGTTTCTGATCCCCCGAGGCGGCGCCAGAGGGGCGGATGCCGGGGGTGACGATCAGCTTGCCCCGCGCCTGCGGCAGGGCGCGGATCGCGGCGGCCTCCTGGGGTGAGGCGATGACGCCGTCGGCCCCCGCCTCGAATGCGCGCGCCGCGCGTTCCAGCGTGATGGCGCGGATGTCGCCGGGCTTGATCAGGTTGGCATCCAGATCGGCGCGGTCGAGGCTGGTCAGGATGGTGACGGCGAGGATCTGCGTCGGCTTGCCCGCCGCCCCTTCCTTGGCGGCGCGCACCACCTGCGGGTCGCCGTGGACGGTCAGGAAATCGAATTCATACTGCGCAAGGCCGCGCACGGCGGCCTCAACCGTCGCGCCGATGTCGAACAGCTTCATGTCCAGAAACACCCGCTTGCCGCGTTCGGATTTCAGGTCATTGGCAAGGGCAAGGCCGCCGCCGGTCAGCATCCCAAGGCCGATCTTGTAGAAGGACACGGCGTTGCCGATGCGGTCCACGAGGGCCATGCCGTCCAAGAGGTTCGGCACGTCAAGGGCGATGATGAGGCGGTCGTCGGGCAGGCGGTCATCGGGGGGTGCAACAGGGGGCATGGGCAGGCTCCGCGGTTTTGGCGGGGTGTGACGGGATGGGGCGGTCAAGTCAAGGGGCGGAGGGGCGCTTGAGGTGGGGCCGGAGGGCTGGGGCACGATCCCGAAGGGCCGTTGCAAGGTTCCGAACTGACGCGTCGATCCTGTCCCTTTCCGCGCGTTGCGCGCCGAATTCCGCGATGGGCTGGCGCGGTCACGGGCCGCGCGGGAACGGTCAGGGGGGGAGAAGAGGTTCGCGGGCGGGGTTGCCGGCAGGGGTCGCGGAACCCTGTCGGACAGGGTCTTTTCGCGAGGGTAGGGGCCGGCGCGAGCCACCTTCCGCCCCCGAGTGATTTTGTGCCGCAGCACGGGGCAGGAGCAGCGGCAGCAAAACTGGGGGCGCGGGGGAGCGGCGTCAAGTCAGCAGTGCGATGGTGGCACGGCGTGCGGGGCTGTGGCAGGGTGGGCGGAGCGGGGCACGGG
>JANMJC010000190.1:0-4456 GCA_031371185.1 Paracoccaceae bacterium
GCGGGTGCTGACCGAAGCTTCGGTACAGGGCAAGCGCGACAAACTGGTTGGCCTGAAAGAGAACGTCATCGTCGGCCGTCTGATCCCGGCCGGCACCGGCGGGGCCACCAGCCGCGTCAAGAAGATCGCCGCCGACCGCGATCTGGACGTGATCGAGGCCCGCCGTTCCGAAGCCGAGGTTGCCGCCCAACTGGCTGCCCCGGTGGTTGTGGAGCCGGTGGTTGACCTTGGCCTGATGGACGCGGTCGACAGCCGCGACTGATCGGACCTATTCAAGAAATGCAAATGGCCCTCCGGGAAACCGGGGGGCCCTTTGGTTTTTCTGCCGTCCAATTCCGTCCCTTCCCCCTTGGTCCCATTTCGGCTCGGTGCGCCTCCCCTCCCCCCTTGTGGGGAAAGGAGAGGGGGTGGGGGGCGGCTTCAGTTGCCCCTAGTCCAACCCCTCCAGCGCGCCGCCCCAGGCCGCCAAGGCGTTCAACCGGCCATTCCACGCCGCGATATGTCCGTAGTCCGCGATCGGCAGACCAGCCGGTTCGGCGTTATACAGAAACGTTGCCAGCCGGAAATCGGCATAAGACGGTGCGTCGCCGCAGATGAAGGCCTTGCCCGCCAGTGCTGCGTCCAGAATCGGCGCCGTGGCCGCAAAGCCTTTCAGCCCCTGCCGCAGATTGTCCTCGTCGATCGGACCGATGCCATAGGTCTGCTTGGTCACCCTTTCCCAATGCACCGTCTCCACCGCGCGGTTGAAATGGCCCTGCGCCCAGGAAATCCAGCGGATCATGTCGGGCTGCGCCGCCCCGCTGCGCCAGAAGTCCGACCCCATGATCAGCGACAGGCGGCAGGCGATCGCATCCGCCTCCCACAACACCGCGCCGTCGTCTTCGACCAGGATCGGATACAGCCCGTTGGGGTTCATCCGGGCGATGTCATCCATGAGGCGGGTGTCCTTGCGGTCGGGCCGCACGAAGCTGACCGGAGCGTTCAGATACCGCGCCGTCGCGACGGCAAGGCGCGGGTTCGGGTTTGAAGAGTAGTACAGATGCATGATTCCAGGGCCTTTTGGCGCAAGGGTGCGGTCGGTTCAGGCTAACGGGCGGGGACCTGAGCAGCAATCCTTGATCGCGACCCAATCCGTCCTGCGCGCCCCCATGATGCGCTTTCTACCCGGGACAGAGCCCCCCAACGACCGGACCCCACCGCGCCATTCCACTCTGGAATCCCCCTGCCGCCCCTGATACCCGTTCCGCCATGCAAATCTCTGAAAACCTGCGCGGCACGGTTTATATGTGCCTGTCCATGATGGCCTTTACCGTCAACGACACCTTCATGAAGTCGGTCATCCAGACCCTTCCCCTGTTTCAGGCCATTGCCCTGCGCGGCGCCTTTGCGGTGGCGGGGCTGACGTTGATCGCCGCCGCAACCGGAGCCTTCCGACAGGAATTGACCCGCGCGGATCTGAAACTCGTGACCCTGCGGTCCCTGAGCGATGTTCTGGCCACCTTGTTCTTTCTGACGGCGCTTCTGCACATGCCGCTGGCCAACCTCTCGGCGATCATGCAAGCCATGCCGCTGGCCGTGACGCTTGGCGCGGCGCTGTTGTACGGCGACCGGATCGGCTGGCGAAGGATGACGGCGATTCTTGTGGGGTTTGCCGGCGTGCTGATCATCATTCGCCCGGGCACCGCCGGGTTTGACCGCTATGCCATGCTTGGTCTTGCGTCGATGGCCTGTGTCGTGGCGCGCGACCTGTCGGTGCGGCGGATGAAGGGGCATGTGCCCTCGGTCATCGTGGCGCTTGGGGCCGCTGCAGGCGTCATGGCGATGGGGTTGGTCGGCACGATCTGGGGGGGCTGGCAGCCCGTGACCGTCGTGCAGGCCCTTTCGGTTCTGGGGGCGGGCGGGTTCCTGATCGTAGGATATCTTTGCGCGGTGACCGCGATGCGGTCGGGCGACATCGGCGTTGTGGCGCCGTTCCGCTATACATCGCTGTTGTGGGCGATCCTGCTGGGATGGATGGCCTTCGGGTCCTTGCCCGATTTCTGGACCATCGTCGGCGCGACCGTTGTGGTCTGCGCAGGCATTTTCACCCTGCTGCGCGAGCGGGCGTTGAAGCGGGCAGCGGCCCTGTGAAGCCGGAGTTGGGTCTTGTTGCGGCTTCAGCCGCGCTTCTGGTCCTGTTCGCCCTCTGGCCGCAACTGGATCTGGCAGCGTCGCGGCTGTTTTTCGACGGCACCGGCTTTCCTTTGGAAAATGCGCCGTGGAGCGTCGCCCTGCGCTGGCTTCTGCGGATCACGCCCTTTTTGCCCGCCCTTCTGGCGGCGGGCATCCTGGCCGGAGCCCGCTGGCTGCCGCCCGCGCCCCTGGGGTTGGGACGAACGGGATGGTCCGAGATCCTTCTGACCTTCGTTCTGGGGCCGGGGCTGGTGGTCAACTGGCTGCTCAAGGGCCATTGGGGCCGGGCCAGGCCGCGCAATGTCGCCGAGTTTGGCGGCGACAAACTGTTCACGCCGCCCCATGTCTGGACCGACCAATGCGCCGCCAACTGCAGTTTTGTCTCGGGCGAGGTCAGCGCGGTGACGGCCCTGACGCTGGCGCTCTTGATGCTGCTTGTCGCCCACCGCGACCGTCTGGGGCCGCTTCCTTATCGGGTTGCCGTTGCCTCCGCCGTCAGCCTGCCGGTTCTGTCTGCTTTTCAGCGCATCAGCGCCGGAGCGCACTTTCTGTCCGACACGATTCTGGCCGTCGTTTTCACCCTTCTTGTCGCCCTTCTGATGCGCCGCGTCGTTGCGGGCAAGCCCCGTTGACAACCCCCGCCAACCCGCGTATTTGCCGCCCATCAGACCGCGATGGGGGATTCTCTGCTGTGGTTTGGATCAAAACTTGATGTGGTCACGATCCGGGTTTGCGCCCCGATCCTCTGGAATTCCACCGCGTTATCCCGGAACCGGGATAGATGCGGTGTTTGTGTTTTGCGGTTCGCGCAAGGCATACGTCGAGAAGCAGTGCCCCAAGGCTTGGGGCGAGTATTGACAGCGCTGATGAAGGCGCAAAACGAGGTAGTTGAATGCCGACGATCCAACAGCTTATCCGCAAACCGCGGGAGCCGAACGTGCGGAAGTCCAAGTCGCAGCACTTGGAATCCTGCCCGCAGAAACGGGGGGTTTGCACCCGCGTTTACACCACCACCCCGAAAAAACCGAACTCGGCCATGCGGAAAGTCGCCAAGGTGCGTCTGACCAACTCGTTCGAGGTGATCTGCTATATCCCCGGCGAAAAGCACAACCTGCAGGAACACTCGGTTGTTCTGATCCGCGGCGGCCGTATCAAAGACCTTCCCGGCGTTCGCTATCACATCCTTCGCGGCGTTTTGGACACTCAGGGTGTCAAAGACCGTCGTCAGCGTCGTTCGAAATACGGCGCCAAGCGTCCGAAGTGAGGAGATAAAGAATGTCCCGTCGTCACGCCGCTGAAAAGCGCGAAATCCTGCCGGACGCCAAGTATGGCGATAAGGTTTTGACCAAATTCATGAACAACCTGATGCTGGATGGCAAAAAGTCCATCGCGGAAGGCATCGTTTATGGCGCACTCGAGCGGGTTCAGACCCGTCTGAAGCGCGAGCCAATCCAGTGCTTCCACGAAGCGCTTGAGAACGTGAAACCGTCCGTCGAAGTGCGCTCGCGCCGCGTCGGTGGCGCCACCTATCAGGTCCCCGTCGAGGTTCGCACCGAGCGCCGTGAGGCGCTGGCGATCCGTTGGTTGATCATCGCGGCGCGCAAGCGCAACGAAAACACCATGGAAGAGCGTCTGGCCGCCGAATTGTCGGATGCCGTGAACAACCGTGGCACCGCCGTCAAAAAGCGGGAAGACACCCACAAGATGGCCGACGCGAACAAAGCGTTCAGCCATTATCGCTGGTAAGGGCTCATCATGGCACGCGACTATCCGCTGAATCGCTACCGCAACTTCGGCATCATCGCTCATATCGACGCGGGTAAAACCACGACGACCGAGCGGATTCTGTACTATACCGGCAAGGTTCACAAGATCGGCGAAGTCCATGACGGCGCCGCGACGATGGACTGGATGGAGCAAGAGCAAGAGCGTGGCATCACGATCACCTCGGCTGCCACCACGACGTTCTGGCAGCGTCAGATCGACAGCGATGACCTGTCGTCGGATGACAAGTACCGCTTCAACATCATCGACACCCCCGGCCACGTCGACTTTACCATTGAAGTCGAACGCTCGCTGGCGGTGCTTGACGGCGCTGTGGTGCTGCTGGACGGCAACGCCGGTGTCGAGCCTCAGACCGAAACCGTTTGGCGTCAGGCTGACCGTTACAAAGTTCCGCGGATCGTGTTCGTCAACAAGATGGACAAGACCGGCGCCGACTTCATGAACTGCGTCAAGATGATCGCTGACCGGACCGGCGCTGTTCCGATGCCGATCCAACTGC
>JANMJC010000192.1:0-2211 GCA_031371185.1 Paracoccaceae bacterium
CCCCGCCCCCGTCCATCCTGAAAGCGACAATCCGGGGCCAGGGCAGTCCACCCCCCGGCGGGTCCGGCCAATTTCGGCAGAGGGTCGCCCTGAAAGGTTTCGGTTCCCGCGGCGATCTGCGATGATCCGTCGAGCCCTGACAGTCAGTCGAGCCATGAAGGAGCCGAATCATGACCTCTGCAAGGATCACGACCTGCCTGATGTATGACGGCACCGCCGAGGACGCCGCCCGTTTCTATGCCGCGACCTTTCCCGACAGCGCTGTCGGTGCCATCCACCGCGCGCCCGGCGACTATCCATCCGGCAAATCGGGCGCGGTTCTCGTGGTTGAATTCACCGTGCTTGGAATGCCCTGCGTGGGGGTCAACGGCGGTCCCCGGTTCACCCATTCCGAGGCATTTTCCTTTCAGATCGCCACCGACACCCAGGAAGAAACCGATCGCTACTGGAACGCCATCGTGGGCAACGGCGGCACGGAGAGCATGTGCGGCTGGTGCAGCGACCGGTGGGGGGTGTCGTGGCAGATCACACCACGCACCCTGACCGATGCGATGGCCGCCGGGGGCCCCGAGGCGGCGCGCGCCTTTGCGGCCATGCTGACCATGCGCAAGATCGACGTCGCCGCGATTGATGCCGCGCGGCGGGGATAGTCCCACATTGGTTGGCAGATGCCGCTTGGCCGACGCGCCTGCAGCAGTGTGCCGCGATACCGGGCGACGCAGGTCTGCGGCCGCGCCAGCGAAAACCCGTCCCGCCGGGTGATCCCCGTGGTCCGGACGTGAACCCGAAGCGGGGCAATCAAGCCCTCTCCGCACCGCCGCACCGGATCGGAGTATCCGGGGCAAAGGTTGCCGACAGGCGACATGGGGGATTGCCGGACGATGGACGGAATGACCCGCCAGCGGGAGCCTTGCCACCGGGCCGGAACCGGAACCCTTGCGCTTCTGAGGGATGCGGCGACGAAGGCCCATCGCGACGGCGGCATTCCAAATGCCTGCCCGGACGACATCGGAACGGGGCCACCCTCCCTGACCGGCACTGACGGGGCCCGGTCCGAACGGCGTCCGGCTTCGGGCTTTGGGCTTCAGAGCAGGCGGGTGACAGGCCCAAGGATCCGACGCCTTGACCGGGTGGGAGAACTGCAGGGGCTTGGCGTGGTTTATCTGCCGTGGCGCCTGACACGACCCAAGACCCTCCGGGGGGGAATATTTGGGTCAAGATGAAGGGCAAGGTCAGGGCGAGGACCCCGCGCGCGCGCCTGAAGCGCGGTTCAATGGCACGACTGCGTATCCGATTGCTCGGGTTCGACGCGCGCGCGCCTGAAGGAGGTACACCTCTCTCATCTAGGGTCGCTGCACGCGGGGACCCCGCGCGCGCCGGACGGGCAAGTCTTGGTCCGGCGCAGGGTCGACGGGCGCGGATCGGACCTTGTCAACGGCTTTCCCTTGCCCCGGTCCCGGCCTATCTTGCCTTCATGATCCTTCCCGCCCCCCTGTCCGCCTTTTTCACCGCCCGGGGCTGGACCCTTCACCCGCACCAGCGCGACATGCTGGCCCGCGCGGCCGCACCTTCGACCCTGCTGATCGCCCCAACCGGCGGTGGCAAGACGCTGGCGGGGTTTCTGCCCACGCTGGCCGAACTGGGGCCCACCCCGCCCCCCGGCCTGCATACCTTGTACATCTCGCCGCTCAAGGCCCTGACCGCCGACATCCGCCGCAACCTCGGCCGCCCCGTCGAGGGCGCGGGTCTGGCCATCCGCATCGAGGCTTGTGGCTTAGCGGCGAGGCCCAGCCCACACTCAAGCAACTGGAAGACTTCGCGCGCCTCACGCACACGGCCATCGGCTACTTCTTCCTGCCCCAGCCGCCGGAGCTGGCACTGCCGGTGCCGGACTTCCGCACGCTGCGCGACGAGGCGCTCGCCGAACCCAGCAGCGACCTGTTGGACACCCTCTACCTGTGCCAGCAGCGGCAAGACTGGTACCGCGACCATGCCCGCGTGCACGGCTTGCCTGCCTTGGCGTTCGTCGGCAGCGCCAGCTTGCATGAAGCGCCCGAGGCCGTGGCGCAGCGCCTGCGCGATGCGCTAGGCCTGTCTACCGAAGCGCGTCGCCAGTTGCCCACCTGGACGGAAGCGCTGCGCCAGTTGATCGCCATGTCCGAAGAGGCTGGAGTGATGGTGATGGTGAGTTCCGTGGTGGGCAGCAACAGC
>JANMJC010000198.1:0-4184 GCA_031371185.1 Paracoccaceae bacterium
TGGGTCATCGGTCGGTAACCTCTCGGTCACTCCCCTGCCAAGCCGATATGCAAACAGTCAAACGCCGATGCGCCCAAACCGCCCACATATCTCTTCATACATAACAGCTTCAAAGAGCGATCTTTCGGACAAAATTTCCAGGGGGCCCTACTTTGCGTAGCGATCCCTGTCTGCCTTGGCTTCAGATTTTCCGGTTTCTTTCAGACACTTGCGTCTCTGTCCGTCGCCGTCACCGTCACTTTCGCTTCGGTGAGGCGGTATCTACGGAAGGGGGCCGGAACCCGCAAGAGGAAAAATCACCTCTTGTCGCATTTTTTTCACGAACCCCGGATATTCTACAAAATCTGGGGGTTGCGGGACAGAAAGCCACAATCGGCGCTGCAATTGCGAAACATTCTTGCGGCAGTGCAGCACTATTGGGTGGCAGACCGGCCGTTTCGGGGGCCCTGTTCAGGCCGTCCTTCGTTGCGGGCGTCGGGCTGGCAGCAGGCGCAGGGCCAGAAGCGCAAGGATGATCGCCAGATAGACAAAGGTTTCCATCCGGTACACCTTGCCGATCATCACATAATGCACGCCACCGGCCAGAATCGCCGGATAGGCCAGCTTGTGCAGTTTCTTCCACATCGGCGCGCCCATCCGGCGAATCGCTCCGTTCCACGAGGTCAGGGCCAGGGGAAGCAACAACACGAAGGCTGCGAACCCAACGATGATGAAGGGCCGTTTGACCAGCTCTGACCCGATCTGCCCCCACCGCAACCCCAGATCCAGCATCATCCAGGTCGCAAAGTGCGTCAGGATATAGAAGAAGCCCAGAAGCCCGAACGCCCGGCGGAATTTCAAAAGACGCACGCCGTAGGTCATCAGCGGCGTAATTGCCAGGGACGTGATCAGAAACCGCAGGCCCCAGACGCCCAGGTTCAGTTCCAGCGTCTTGACCGGATCCGCCCCCAGCCCGCCGAAAAACGCGCCATAAAGCAGAATGGCAAAGGGCAGAGCCCCGCCCAGATAGACCACCCATGTCGGCAGGCGCCGCGCATAGCCGTTGAATGTGCCCAGCATCAGTAGTCCACCGTCAGATCCTGGCCCGCATAAAGGCTGGCCACCTGTTCCGCGTAACCGTTGAACAGAATGGTGTCCTTGCGCCCGGCAAACAGGCCACCGCCGATTGGCCTTTCAGAGGCCTGAGACCAGCGCGGATGATCTACTCCGGGGTTCACATTGGCGTAAAAGCCGTATTCATTTGCCGCAAGGATATTCCAGGTGGTGGGCGGCTGCACATCGGTCAGGGTGATCTTGACGATGGCCTTGATCGACTTGAACCCGTATTTCCAAGGCACCACCAACCGCAGTGGCGCGCCGTTCTGCTTGGGCAGAGGCTCGTCATAAAGGCCGGTGGCCATGATGGTCAGCGGGTTCATCGCCTCGTCCAGCCGCAAACCTTCGATATAGGGGTAGGGAAAGCTGCCGCCTTGCTGGCCGGGCATTTCAGCCGGGCGCATGAGCGTTTCAAAGGCGATGTACTTGGCGCTTGGCTGCACGCCGACCTTGTTCAGCAAACCCGAAAGTTCGAAGCCCTGCCACGGCACCACCATCGACCAGGCTTCGACACAGCGGAAGCGGTAGATCCGTTCCTCAATCGCCATGCCCGCCAGAACTTCGGACAGATCATAGGTGCCCGGCTTGTCCACCAGCCCGCCGATTTCAACCGACCAGGGGTCGATTGTCAGGCCCTGCGCCTTCTCGGCCGGCTCTTCCTTGCCATAGCCGAACTCGTAGTAGTTGTTGTAACCCGAGATGTCCTCAAGGCTGGTGGGGGCTTCGTCGGTCGAATAGCCCGCAGCCCGCACGGGCCCCGCAAGGACCGGGGCCGCCAGGACGGCCCCCGCCCCGGCCATCACCTGCCGGCGATTCATGAACAGGGATTTCGGCGTGATGTCGGACCAGCGCAGATCGGGGTTGAAGGGCATGATGTTCTCCTGTGATTGCGGACAAGCATGACGTATTTCGCCACAAAGGCAAAACACGGCCTCTCACGACTGCATGACGTTTTGTAACATAACCGGGCGGCGCGGCGGTTTGACCGGCGGCCGCGACCCGCAGACTGCGGACCGGTTCAAAGGCCGGGGCTGGCAAAGGCATCACGCCAGATCAACCCATCGTGAGTTGAAAACGCCAATCCGCCGGGCTTAGTGCGCGGCATTATTCGTCAAGCCCCCAACACGCTTTTTTCATCGTGAACCAGGGCCGGAACCCTTGCGTACTTCCCTCGCCAATCCGGCAAGCCATGATGCATAGGAATGACACAATGATCCGCAGAACCTTTCTTGCCCTGACCGCTTCGGTCGCCCTGTTCGCCGCCCCGGCCGCTTTTGCCGCCGAGATGGATATCGTTGATACTGCCGTCGCCGCCGGTTCGTTCAACACCCTCGCCGCCGCGCTGACCGCCGCGGGCCTGGTTGAAACCCTGAAGGGTCCGGGCCCCTTCACCGTCTTCGCGCCGACCGACGCGGCCTTTGCGGCCCTGCCCGCAGGCACCGTCGAAGACCTTCTGAAGCCCGAGAACAAGGACAAGCTGATTGCCATCCTGACCTATCACGTCATCGCGGGCAAAGTCATGTCCACCGACCTGACCGAAGGCATGATGGCCGCCACCGTGAATGGTGCCGAAGTGACCATCACGCTGGACGGCGGTGCCAAAGTGAATGGCGCCGTCATCTCGGCCGCCGACATCGTAGCGACCAATGGCGTGATCCACGTCATCGATTCGGTGATCTTGCCGCCGATGTAAGGCGTTCGTTTCACGACAGGGGGGCTTCCGGCTGTTTTGCCGGAGGCCCTTTTGCTTGCGCGAAACCTCTTGTGTGCGGCCCAAGCCCCGTTGCATCCTTCGCACACGAGGTGCCTGATGCAAAAAACCTACTTCGGCAGCTGTGCCTGCGGTTCGGTCCGCTTTCAGGCCCGCTTTGATCTTTCGAAGGGCACCGCCAAGTGCAATTGCACCTTCTGCCGCAAAATGCGGCTTTGGGCGGTGGATGTGGATGCCGAAAGCTTCACCCTTCTGTCCAGCCCGACTACCTTGCGCGACTATCAAGGTGGCAACGCCGTGGCCCACCACTTCTTTTGTCCGATCTGCGGCATTCATCCCTTTGACCGTATCGACACGCCCAACATGAAAGGCGCGGTTTATTACAACATCGCTTTGTCCTGCCTGGACGATCTGGACCCGGCCGAACTGGCCGCGGCCCCGATCGCCTTTTGCGATGGGTTGAATGACGCCTGGGACAGGACCCCCGCCGAAACCCGACATCTGTAATCCGCACCTCGGTAGGGCCGCAGCCCGAATGCGAAAAGGGGGGCGAATGCCCCCCTCTTGCAGTCCTCACAACCGGTCAGTGAACCACGGCGCGTTCGGGCGGTTTGCGGTTGGACACCATCATTCGCCCGCCGATGATCAGCCCATCCGGCCCCGCCGTCACGGGAACCGTTTCGCCGTCCATCACGTCGCCCGCCAAAATCAGCGTCGCCAGCGGGTCCTGCAGGTGTTTCTGGATCACCCGCTTCAACGGCCTTGCCCCGAACACCGGGTCATAGCCTTCGTTGGCCAGCCAGGCCCGCGCCCCATCGTCCAGATCCAGCGTGATTTTGCGCTGCGCCAGCCGCTTTTCCAGAAGCTTCATCTGGATCACCACGATCCCCGCCATATCCACCCGGTTCAGCCGGTCAAAGATCACCTGCTCGTCCAGACGGTTCAGGAACTCGGGGCGGAAATGCTGGCGCACCGCCTCTTCCACCATGGCGCGCGCCGGGGCCGGATCAGCGCCCTCGGGCAACTCGCTCAACGCCCGCGCCCCAAGGTTCGATGTCAGCACGATCAGCGTCTGCTTGAAGTCCACGGTGCGGCCCTGACCATCGGTCAGGATCCCATCGTCCAGCACCTGCAACAACACGTTGAACACGTCCGGATGGGCCTTTTCCACCTCGTCGAACAGTACGACCTGATAGGGCCTGCGGCGCACCGCCTCGGTCAGCACCCCGCCCTCGTCATAGCCGACATAGCCGGGCGGCGCGCCGATCAACCGCGCGACCGAGTGCTTCTCCATGTACTCCGACATGTCGACCCGCAGCAGCGCATGCTCGTCGTCGAACAGAAAGGCGGCCAGCGCCTTGGTCAACTCGGTCTTGCC
>JANMJC010000212.1:0-2785 GCA_031371185.1 Paracoccaceae bacterium
CGTGATGGCGGGGCCATTCTGCACCGCCCTTCTGGCCGATCTGGGGGCCGAGGTGATCAAGCTGGAGCCGCCTTCGGGCGACGACTACCGCCACATCGGGCCCTTCGTTCAGGGCTGCTCGGCGCTGTTCACCCTGATGAACCGCGGCAAACAGTCGATCGTGCTGGACCTGAAAGACCCCGCGGCACAGGCCACCGCAAGGGCCATAGCCCTGCAATGCGATGTGATCGTTGAAAACTTTCGCCCCGGCGTTGCCGCGCGTCTGGGGCTTGGCCCCGATCTGCGCGCCGAAAAACCCGGCCTGATCTACGCCTCGATCTCGGGCTTTGGCCAGTCCGGGCCCGATGCCCATCTGCCGGCCTACGATCTGGTCGCCCAAGCCATGTCGGGCCTGATGGCCGCCACCGGCGAAGCGGGCGGTTCGCCCTTGAAAGTGGGGGAAAGTTTTGGCGATCTGATGGCGGGGCTCTATGCGTCATGGGCGATCCTCGCGGCGCTGCACGGACGTACTGCAACCGGCATCGGGGCCACATTGGACGTCGCGATGTTCGATGCGCTGTTTTCGCTTTTGCCCACGTCGCATGCCTTGCAGTTTTATGCCCAGACCGCGCCCGAGCGCGTCGGCAACCGCCATCCGCTGTCCACGCCCTTCGGCTGTTTTGCTTGCGCCGACGGACAGGCGGTCATCGCCGTGCTGGGCGACCGCCAGTGGCAGGCCCTGTGCGCGCTGATCGAGGCCAGAGATCTGGCAAGCGATCCCGCCCTTGCCACCGACGAGGGCCGGACCGCTCATGAACCCCGCGTCAAGGCCGCCATCGAGCGCTGGACGCGGCCCCGTCCTGCGGCCGATGTCGTGGCCGCCCTGTCCGTCTCTGGCATTCCGACCGCACAGGTGCAGACCCTGGCACAGGCCGCCGCCAGCCCCCATGCGCAGGCGCGCGGTTTGGTCAGCAACCTGCCCCATGCCAGCCTTGGCACCGCGCCCACCATCGGCCAGCCAGTGCGCTTTGACGGGCAAAAGCCCATCGCCGCCACCTCTGCCCCGGCCTTGGGTGCAGATACGGCGGCCATTCTTGCCCGATTTGGATTGCCCGCATGACCGATCTGACCCATCTTCTGACCGAGGAAGAACGCGCCTTCGGCGATCAGCTGGCCCGGGTCTGTGCGCAGACACTTGCCCCGCAAGCTGCTGAAACAGATGAGAATTCGCGCTTTGTCCATCCCCAATTGGCGGCCCTTGCCGCCTTGGGGATGCTGGGGGCCAACCTGCCCGAGCCTTACGGGCCCGGCATTTCGGCCCATGCCCTGCTGCACATGGTGGCGCAGGTCGCGGGGGCCTGTGCCTCGACCGCCTCGGCGCTGACGGCGCATTACCTTGCCACCGACAGCCTGCACCTTGGCGGCGATACGGCCCTGCAGGCGCGCTATCTGCCCGGCGCCGCCGAAGGCCGCCTTCTGGGCGCCTTTGCTCTGACCGAGCGCAACGCAGGCTCTGACCCCGGCGACATGGGCTGCAAGGCCGTCCGTCAGGGCGACCATTATTCCCTGAAGGGCGCCAAGTGCTTCATCTCGAACGGCGGCTTGGCCGATTTCGTCGTGGTCTATGCCGTCACCGACCCCGCCGCCGGGTCGCGCGGCATTTCGGCCTTTGTGGTCGACAAGGGCACGCCGGGTTTCACCCCCGGACGGGTCGAGCGGACCATGGGGCTGAAGGGCGGCCATGTCTGGGAGTTGGCGTTTGATTGCCTGATCCCGGTTGAAAACCGGGTCGGCCCCGAAGGCTCTGGCTTCAAGACCGCGATGAAGGTGCTGGACAATGGAAGGGTCGAGGTGGCCGCGATGGCCCTTGGCATTGCGCAGGCCGCTTTGGCGCTGGCCACCGACTGGGCCAAAGCGCGCATCATCGGCGGCCAGCCCTTGGCCAAACGCCAGGGCATCCAGTGGCAACTGGCCGACATGGCGACCGATCTGGCCGCCGCAAGGCTTTTGGCCCAAGAGGCCGCGCGCCAGCGTCAGGCGGGCCAGCGGTTCACCCAGGCCGCGTCAATGGCCAAACTCTACGCCTCTGAAATGGCCCACCGCGTCACCGACGGCGCCTTGCAACTGCACGGCGGCTACGGCTTTACCCGCGATTTCCCGCTGGAACGCCTGGCCCGCGATGCCCGCATCCTGCGCATCTACGAAGGCTCTTCCGAAATCCAGCGCAACATCATCGCTGGCCATCTTCTATCGCATTGAGGATTCCCCATGACCAATCCGCGCCACAACACCCGCGACATCTTTCCGCCTACGGGCCCGCACAAGACCGCCAAGACCTGGGGCGGAGAGGCGGCCATGCGCATGCTGATGAACAACCTGCACCCCGACGTGGCCGAAAACCCGCATGAGCTGGTGGTTTACGGCGGCATCGGCCGCGCCGCCCGCACCTGGGAGGATTTCGACCGCATCGTCGCCGGGCTGAAAGACCTGGAGGAAGACGAGACGCTGGTCGTGCAATCGGGCAAGCCGATTGCCATCATCCGCACTCACAAGGATGCGCCGCGCGTGCTGATCGCCAATTCCAACCTGGTGCCGCACTGGGGTACCTGGGATCATTTCAACGAACTCGATAAAAAGGGCCTGATGATGTACGGTCAGATGACGGCCGGCTCATGGATCTATATCGGCACGCAAGGCATCGTCCAGGGCACCTATGAAACCTTCGCCGAAGTCGGCCGCAAGCACTACGGCGGCAATCTCAGGGGCAAGTGGTTTCTCACTGCGGGCTTGGGCGGCATGGGCGGGG